>JALVWZ010000025.1 GCA_027023115.1 Thermaceae bacterium | reverse complement strand
CTATGAGCTCGACGAGTTATTGCTTGCTCCCGGAGAACGGGCCGAGGTGCTCATTCGCGGCGACCGCGAGCCCGGCCGCTATACCCTCTGGAACCTGCCTTACGACCGGGGCGGCGGGATGATGGGCGGCTACACGGCCGATCTGCGCCCGCGCCCGCTGGCGCACCTGGTCTACTCCGCATCACGTCAGGCAGTTCTCCCGCTACCCGGGCGCCTGGGGCGGGTCGCAGAACTGGGTCAGCCAAAGACCATCCGCCGCTTCGTGCTGGGGCACCAGATGCGCCCCGGCCGGGGCGTGGCCTTCACCATCAACGGCCGGGTTTTCGACCCCCGCCGGTTGGACACGCGGGTGCGCCTGGGGACGGTGGAGGAATGGGAAATAGTCAACGCCGGCGTGCTCGACCACCCCTTCCACCTGCATACGAATTCCTTCCAGGTAATTTCCCGCGCCGGTCGCCCTGAACCCCTGCGCGCCTGTAAGGACACGGTATTGGTGCCGGCGGGCTCGAGCGTCCGCCTGCGGGTTGGCTTTGAGGACTTTCCGGGCAAGGCCGTTTACCACTGCCACATCCTCGAACACGAAGACCTGGGCATGATGGGCATCGTGCGTTTCGAAGAGGGAGCATAAACCGCCGGATTACCGGCGTAGCGGAGCCGGCTGGGGTGGCCGGGCCGCCGGGAGGAGAGCCGTGAACGAGAAGTTGACCATCGGGATCGACGGTATGACCTGCGCGTCCTGCGTGCGCCGGGTAGAGCAGGCTTTGCAAGCCCTGCCGGGTGTCGTTCGTGCCAGCGTCAATCTGGCTACGGAGAAGGCGACCGTAGAAATGGAAGCGAAAACGCCGCTGGCGGCGGTGCTGGAAGCGGTGCGGGCTGCCGGCTACGAGCCGCGCCTGACCAGCGATGAGCTGGCAATCGAGGGGATGACCTGCGCGTCCTGCGTGCGCCGGGTAGAACAGGTCTTGCTGGCCTTACCCGGAGTCGTCCAAGCCAGCGTCAACCTGGCTACGGAAAAAGCCGCGGTAAGCTACCTGGCCGACGTGACCAGCCGTGAGCAGCTGGAAAAGGCCGTTCGCGAAGCCGGTTACACGCCGGTGCGAAAAGAGGAAGTAAAACGCAGCGGTAACGAAACGCTGGCCGGCCTGGGGCGCGATCTGCGCTTGGCGGCGCTTCTTACTCTGCCGCTGCTCGTGATCAGCATGGGGCCGTTGCTGGCGCCCGCTTTTGGCGACTGGCTGGAGGAGTTGGCGCCCGGGCGGATTTGGCGCTGGTTGGAGATGCTGCTGGCGACGCCGGTAGTTTTCTACGCCGGGCGGCGCTTCTTTCGTGGCGGCGTCGCCGAGCTGCGCCATAAGAGCCCGGGTATGAACACCCTGGTGATGTTCGGAACCGCAGCGGCCTACGCCTACTCGCTGCTGGCGTTGCTGGCGCCGGGAGTGTTCCCGGCGGGCACGGCTCATACTTACTTCGAAGCGGCGGCGGTCATCGTTACCCTGATACTGCTCGGGAAGTATCTGGAGGCCGCCGCGAAGGGGCGTACCTCCGACGCCATCCGCAAACTGATGGAGCTGGGAGCAAAGAAGGCGCGGGTGCTCCGGGAGGGACGCGAAGTCGAACTGCCGATTGAAGAGTTGTTGGTGGGAGACCTGATTCGGGTTCGCCCCGGGGAGCGTATCCCCACCGACGGCGAGGTGGTCGAGGGTGAGAGCTACGTCGACGAGTCGATGCTCACCGGCGAGCCGCTGCCCGTGCGCAAGCAACCCGGCGACGAGCTGGTAGGAGCGACCGTCAACCAGGGCGGCAGCCTGCTCGTGCGCGCCACGCGGGTGGGCGCCGATACCGTTCTGGCCCGCATAATCCGGATGGTCGAAGAAGCCCAGCAAAGCAAGCCGCCGGTGCAGCAGCTGGCCGACCGGGTAGCTGCGGTGTTCGTGCCGGCCGTGTTGTTGGTGGCCATCCTGACATTTGCGGCTTGGATGCTGCTGGGTCCCGAACCGCGGCTCAACTACGCCTTCGTCGCCGCCGTTAGCGTGCTCCTCATAGCCTGTCCCTGTGCCATGGGCCTGGCTACCCCGACCGCCATCATGGTGGCCAGCGGACGCGGAGCCCAAAACGGGGTGCTGTTCCGCAAGGGAACGGCCATCGAAGAACTGGCCCGGGTGGACACGGTGGTTTTCGACAAGACGGGTACGATAACCGCGGGCAGGCCGCAGCTGACCGACCTGATTCCCGCTCCTGGCTGGAGCCGCGAGGAGCTCTTACGCCTGGTCGCCGCCGTCGAGGCGTTGAGCGAACACCCTTTGGCGCGCGCTCTTTCCGAGGCCGCCGGCGAAGACCTCCCGCCGGCAGAAAGTTTTTCGGCGGTGCCTGGCTACGGGGCCGGTGCACGGGTGGAAGGACGCACGGTACACGTGGGGTCGAGCCGCTTCATGGAACGGCTGAGGGCCGACCCGAGCGGGTACGCGGTCAGCCAGCGGGAGCTGGAGGAACAAGGCCGGACGGTCGTTTTTGCCGCCGTGGACGGGAAGGTGGCCGGCTTGTTGGCAATAAGCGACCCGCTTGAGGAGGGCAGCCGCGAGGCGGTGGCGGCGCTGAAGAGTATGGGCCTGCGACTGGTGATGCTTACCGGCGACGCCGAGCGCAGTGCCCGGGCGGTGGCGCGGGCGGTGGGGATCGATGATGTGCTGAGCGAGGTTCTCCCCGAAGGAAAAGCGGCGGCGGTGGCTGCGTTGCAAGAAGAAGGACGCAAGGTGGCTTTCGTTGGCGACGGCATAAATGACGCGCCGGCGCTGGCCCGCGCCGACGTAGGGGTGGCCATTGGCAGCGGCACCGACGTGGCCGTAGAGGCCGGCGACGTGGTGCTGATGCGCGGCGACCTGCGCGCGGTCGTAGGCGCGCGCCGCCTCGCCGAGAAGGCCTTGGTCACTATCTACTGGAACTTCTTCTGGGCCTTTGGCTACAACGTCGCCCTCGTGCCGGTGGCCGCGGGCGTGTTGTACCCCTTTACCGGGCTCCTGCTGCATCCGGCGTTGGCTGCGGGGGCGATGAGCCTTTCCAGCATCTTCGTCCTCTCCAACTCGTTGCGGTTGCGCTACTTCTCCTTTGCGCCGGTGCGGCCGTCGGAACAGGATCGGCCGCGGGTGCTGCTCTACACCAGTCCGGGTTGCCCCGACTGCGCCGCGGTCAAAGCCTGGCTGCTCGCGCACGGAGTTGCTTTCGAGGAGCGCGACGTGAGTGTTCCTGAGGTGGCCGCCGAAGCCCAAACCCGCTACGGGGTGCGGGTGGCGCCAATAGCGGTGATTGCCGGGCGGGCCTACCATGGCGGCTTCGCTGAGTTGCGGCAGGCGCTGGAGGGTTTGCTGGCTGGTCAAATAACGGGGCTCGAGCCTGTCGAATAGGCGCTTGAGGGGAGTTTTCGTTTCCGGGTTCGTAGCGCGAGCCAGCGTTGTCGGCGGGCGTTTACCTGCCATTTACCCCCCTGGACCAAGCTAGTGCCTGGAGGTGAGGTATGAGAAACAAAATAGTACAAGGTTTACTCGCGCTAGGCACGGTCCTTTTGCTGGCCGCTTGCGGCACCCAGTTCAACGGTGGCGCCGAGCAGGGCGTAACCGTTGCGGGAGTAGTTGGCGGCACCGTATCCAACCCCACCCTGGCGGGGGCTGAGCTCGACCTTTCCACCGCCAGCGTGACAGTGAACGACGAGGGCGAACAGACCAGCGTGGTTCCCGGGGTCGTCATCGAGGCCAGCGGCAATTACTCCGGCAATACCCTCAACGTGCGCGCGGCCGACGTGAGGATCGAGGTCAAGGGACCCATCGCCAGCATAGACACCCAGGCCATGCAGCTTAGCGTGGTGGGCCAGACCGTGACCGCCGACGCGAACACTCACATCTACGGCGAAGGCCCCGATGACGCGAAGACCCAGCTGGCTTTCGCCGATTTGCAGGTGGGCGACTACGTCGAGGTTTCGGGCGTGCGTGACGCCTCGGGCGCGATTATGGCCACCATGATCGAGCGCAAACAGGTGGATCCGCAAGACTCCGATTACAGCAAAGTGGAAATCGTTGGCACCGCGACCAACCTCGACACCGCCGCCAAGACCTTCCAGTTGGGCGGCTTGACCGTTGACTACGCTGGTGCGGAAGTGGAAGGCGTTCCCGCCGAGGGTGCTTTCGTCAAGGTCAAGGGCACTATCGACCCCGATAGCGGCGCCTTTACCGCGACCAAGGTCAAGTTCAAGAACCCGGATCAACAGGGTCACGCCGGCAAGATCGAGCTTTGCGGTCCGATTACCGGCCTCGACGAAGCCGCCCAGACCTTTGGTCTGCTCGAGTACACCATTGACTACAGCGCCGCGGTAGTGGAGGGACAGCTCGCGGACGGCCTCTACGTGAAGGTCAAGGGGACGCCAAGCGATAGCGATCCGAGCCTGATCCAGGCCACCAAGGTGAAGGTCAAGGACGCCGACGACGAGCTCGGCAAGGTCGAGGGCCCGGTCGAAAGCCTGGACGCGGCGGCAATGCTGATTACCGTGAGCGGGCAGACCTTCTGGGCCGACGCCAGCACCATCGTCAAGCAGGACGACCCCGACGCCCTCATCAGCTTCGCCCAGATCCAAGTAGGCGACCGCGTGACCGTCAAGTACGATAGCCAGACCGACGCAGACGGCCATTACCACGCCGCCAAGATCAAGGTGGAGCACTAGCGTTCCAGCCGGCGCAGGCTTTGCGCCACCTCCTTTCCGCGCGTCCCCGGAAGAATCCGGGGGCGCTCGTTTACCGGCCGTTAACCTGAGGGGGCTAGCCTGAAT
>JALVWZ010000024.1 GCA_027023115.1 Thermaceae bacterium | reverse complement strand
TGGCGCGATAGGGAGGTGTTCCTACGACTTTATTCTTCGAAAGTGCCATCGCTGGAATCGTCCTCGCCGCCCTCCTCGGAGCCCGAGGTCGAGACTTCGCAGAAATAGAGCTGAAGGCCGCTTGGGCCTTCGTTTTGGCCGCCCTTATCGAGGGCGGGCTTGCCTGGTCTACGGCGCAGGGTTGGTTGAACCCCAACCTGGCGGCGCCGCTGGCCAACGCCGCAGTGGTGGTGCTGGTGGTCTACGGCCTTTGGCAAAACCGCGAGCTCAAGTCTATTTGGCTGGCGGCGCTGGGGTTGACGCTCAATACCATAGCCATCATCAGTAACGGCGGACACATGCCGGTTTCGGCCGATGCCCTGCGGGCAGCCGGTCTGGAGGACTTCTTGCGATTCATGCAAAAGTCGAGTGACGCGGTTCATAGCTTCATCGGCCCGCATACCAAATTTTGGTTCCTCTGCGACGTCATTCCGCTGCCCTGGTTCAAAAAGGTGATCAGCCCCGGCGATTCGTTCCTTTTCCTGTCGGTCCTCACCTTCTTTCCCGAAGCGACCCAAAGAGTAATGCGCAAGCGCGTTCGAAGCAAGAAAATGGAGACAAAATGAAAACCTACAAGATTACCCTGATAGAGGGCGACGGCATTGGCCACGAGGTCATTCCGGCCGCCAGGCTCGTTTTAGAAGCCACCGGCCTTTCGCTGCAGTTCGACGAGGCGGTAGCGGGTTGGGAGACCTTCGAGCAACTGGGCACTTCGGTTCCCGAAGAAACGGTGGCAAAAATCGAGAACTCCGACGCCACCCTTTTTGGGGCCGCCACCAGCCCGACCCGGAAGGTGGAGGGTTTTTTCGGGGCCATCCGCTATCTGCGCCGCCGGCTAGACCTATTCGCCAACGTCCGGCCCGCCAAGTACCACCCGGTGCCGGGCGCCGTTAAAGGAACCGACTTGTTGGTGGTGCGGGAAAACACCGAAGGGCTCTACGTTGAGGGCGAGCGGCGCTACGCCCGCGGGCGGGTGGCCATTGCCGACCGGGTGATCACCTACGACGCCTCCTACCGCATCGCCGACTTCGCCATGAAGCTGGCCGCCAGGCGCAAGAACAAGCTGGCCCTGGTGCACAAGGCCAACGTTCTACCCCTTTCCGACGGCCTCTTTTTGGAAGCCGCCTACGACGCCGCCGCCAATCATCCTTCCGTGGTTACCGAAGAAGTAATCGTGGACGCCTGCGCCATGAGGTTGGTACGCAACCCCTCCCAGTTCGACGTTCTGGTGATGGAAAATCTCTTTGGCGACATCATCTCCGACCTGACCGCCGGCCTGGTAGGCGGACTGGGCATTGCCCCCTCTGGCAACATCGGTGAGGAAAACGCAATATTCGAGCCGGTACACGGTTCAGCACCCGACATAGCCGGCAAGGGAATTGCCAACCCAACCGCGGCCATACTCTCGGCAGCAATGATGTTCGACCACCTGGGGGAATACCAAGTAGCGGCAGCCATAGAAGAGGCTGTAGACTTGATACTGGAATCCGGGCCGCGCACGCCTGATCTGGGTGGTAATGCCAGCACCATGGAGTTCGCGGCTGCAGTTGCTGATAAACTGCAGGAAATATTGAGCAGCTAATCGCGCCGGTTTCTTTTGCCGGCAGTGAAATGGTCCTACCAGGCGTGAAAACTGTGATAAACTGAAGGCCAGTAAACTTCCTAACGTCCTGAAGGGGGGAAGCGTGCGAAACTCACTAAACCGATGGTTGCAACCGCGTGTCGAGGCCTTGGGCCTCGAGATTGGCGCGGCCAACCTCAAACTCGTAGAAATCAGCGGGTCACCCCCGGTGCTAAAGGGCTTCGCCACAAGGCCCACGCCGCCCGGCGCCATCCGCGGCGGCAACATCGTGGAGCCCAGCATAATCGCCGGCGAGCTGCGCGAGATGCTGGCGGAAATGCAGACCCGCAAGAGGTACGTCGTTGCCGGGGTTTCCAACCTGGCGGTGATTACCAGGATCATCCAGGTCCCCAAGATGGGCGAGCGGGAGCTGGAAGAAGCCATCCACTGGGAAGCGGAAAGGTACATCCCCTTCCCCATCGACGAGGTTGTGCTCGACTACGCACCCCTAGACCCCCCCGCAGAGGTGCCCGACGACGCGCAACTCGACGTGGTAATCGCCGCCGCCCGCCTGGAGACCATTACCCAGCTGGTGGAAACCCTCAAAGAAGCGCAGTTGGAGCCGGTGGTACTCGACGTCAAGCCCTTTGCCGGCTTGCGTACTATCGAAAACTATATGAACGGGGAAGGTAACGACGGCGCCGAGCCGGTATCGGTCTTCCTGGAGATAGGAGCCGAGTCCTCGTCGCTGGTCCTCAGTCGCGGCGCCCGCCTCCTCATGCACCGCAACTTGAACATCTCCGGCAACGACTTTACCGAGGCCATCGCCAAGTCATTCGGCCTCGACTTTTCCAGTGCCGAAGAGGTCAAGCGCGACTACGGCCTAGCCACCATCCCCACCGAAGACGAAGAGTCCCTACTCGACTTCGACGCCGAAAGAGAGCGCTTCAACCCGGCGCGGATGTACGATGCCATCCGGCCGGTACTGGTAGACGCGACCACCGAGCTACGCCGTAGTCTCGAGTTCTTCAGAGTGCAAATCGGCGACATCCACATAGACAAGGGCTTTATTACCGGCGGCGGCAGTAAGCTGCGCGGCCTACCGGGCATCCTCGGCGAAGCGCTGGGCCTGCAACTAAACCCGGTAGACCCCTGGGATGTCTTGCAGGTCAATGAATCGCAGTACGATATGTCCGAGCTGCACAAGCTGGCGCCGGAGTTCACGGTTCCAGTAGGGCTCGGCCTGAGGGGGGTGGATCCGCTTGATTAAGCTCAACCTACTTCCCAAAAAACTGCGTAAGCGGGTCGAACCCGGCTGGTGGCGGCTGACGGCTATTATTTTCCCGCTGCTGGTACTAGCCATCATCGCCTCGATGTACGTTGGCGCCACGACCCAGATAAACCAGCTAAATGGTGAGCGCAGTCAGCTCCAGGCCGAAGTAGCCATTTTACAGCCCTACATCAAGAAGCAGCGCGAGCTCAAGCAGCGCAAGGCCGAGCTGGAACAAATCATCCATGTAGATCGGGAGGTCAAGGCCAACTTCGTCGCCTGGTCCGACAAGATAGCCGCGTTTATCAATCAAATCCCGCGGCGCGGAGGCCGCTTCGAGGTCTTCCTGCGCTCTATCAACACCAAGCTCATTCCCCCTGATGCGCGGGCTCGAATGGTAGACCAGGGTCTGTATGACCGCAAGCCGGTTTCGGTCGAGTTCACCATCCGGGGCGAGGCCAAGAACGAGGCCGCGCTTATCCGCTTCGTCAAGGCTTTCGAAGACAGCCCTAATTTTGGCATCAACTTCAAGCACAGCAGTTTAGCCGAGGACGGAACATACACATTCGATGCCACGGTCGGCATAATCGAACACGGCTCGAGCGAGGGGGGTGAAGCGAATGCTCGCTAAACTAGGTCAGCGCGAGATCGCGATTATAGTCATAATCCTCACCCTGATCGCCGGCGCCACCTGGTACTTCACCTGGTATAGCAGCGCCCAGCATAAAATCGAGCAGCTGCAAAGCGAGATAGACCGTCTGGAAATGGAGCGCAGCCGCGGCCTGGCGGCCAAGCGCGCCCTGCCGCAGCTCGAGGCGACCATATCCGACTACGAAGCACAGATTGCCGAGTTTCTGAAGGCGCTGCCACCGCGCGAGGAGTTCGCCAGCGTCTTGCAAGGCCTCGCCGATCGCGCCAACGCAACCGGCGTGATCATGCGCTCCATCACCCGCTCGCCCAGCGAGTCACAGGTTCAAGACGTGCGGGCCATCAAGGTTTCGCTTGCCCTTGATTCGCCCTTCCCCGAGTTGTTCGTCTTCCTCAAAAAGCTGGAGAGCATGAAGCGCTTCAGTACCATAGACGGGCTGGCCATGTCCATATCCGAGGCTAACAGCACGAACCCATTGCTGAGCACCAATATGAACATGACCTTCTACGTCTACGAGGGTTCACCGCCACCGGTGGAAGAAGAAGGAGGTGAGGGCAAGTGAAAATGAGCCAGACCACGCGCATACTTTTGCTGCTGGTCCTCATCGTCGCTGCAGTAGCGGTTTGGTATGCCCTCTTCTTCACCGGCGGTCAGCAAGAAGCGACGCCAGCAGTCGTCACCATCCCGCGGCACAAAACGACCGCCGCAACCCAGGAGAACAAACCGGTGGCGGTTACCACCAGCGCACGCGCCCTGCAGGTGCTACCAATTCCCTTCCTGGTGACCGAAACACCGGAAGAAGCGCCACTGGAGACTGATCAACAGGCCAAGACTCCGGCCATTGCCGAGGCGGCCGTTCCGCCCAACCCATTCGTGCCCTTGCGCATCAAAACGGCTGCCCTCCCCGAAAAACCGCAGGAGGTGCCCGAAAGCAAGAAGCCGGTGCTGGTAACACCCCAGCCCGAGTTGACTGCCAACATTCCGGTTCCCAAGACGATGACCCCAAACGAAGGGGCCACCACCCCGCCACCGGTGAGCTTGGGCCAGGGCGCCCTGCCAATAAAGCTCTCGCCGCTGGCCCAAGAAGTAACCGCTGTTGAACCATTGCAGCAAGCCGTAGCCGAGACCAACCCGCCAGAGCCTGAAAAGCAGGAGGTTAGCGAGGCGCCCGCCAACGAAAATCAGAATCCCGTCACGAACAATGGCAGCGAGGAAGAACAGAAACCCGCCAGCGGCGAGTCCGCAGAACCGCCGCCACCTCCACCACCCAACCCTCTGGCCGAATGGGCCG
>JALVWZ010000023.1 GCA_027023115.1 Thermaceae bacterium | reverse complement strand
TCGCCAGCGATTATTTCATCCCTGATCACCCCGTCGGCCTGGGCCGAACCGGGTTCCTTGATGATGCTGGCGAGGTTTATGCTTTGCAAATCGCGTACGTCCATCCTTGCAAGTATACGGCAGCAAGTGGCGCCGAGTCAAACTGTATGCAAAGGTATGCATATATGAAGAAATAAGATGCAGACGGCAAAAACACCCGGTTGGTCTGTTACAATGCGGAGCATGAAGAAGGCGACCGTAATTGGCGTTCCCATGGACCTGGGAGCCGGCCGGCGCGGGGTGGACATGGGCCCCAGCGCCATTCGCTACGCTCGCATGCACGAAGAACTGGCGGCCTTGGGCTACTCGGTTCACGACGTGGGTGACATCAAGGTGCCGGTAGTGGAAACGCTCAAGACCAACGGGGGAGAGCCCGGCGGTTTGCACCACCTGAGCGCCATCCGTGAGGCCTGCGCTGCGTTGGCGGAGCGGTTGGGCAAGCTGGCGGAGGGAGAGTTTCCGGTGGTGCTTGGCGGTGATCACTCAATAAGCATCGGTTCGGTGAGCGGTCTCAGCCAGCGCGGGCGCACCGGCGTGGTTTGGATAGATGCCCACGCCGACTTCAACACCCCCGCGACCAGCCCCAGCGGCAACATCCACGGCATGCCGCTGGCGGCGCTGCTGGGTCTGGGCGACCCGCAGCTCACCGGAATAGCCGGCCCCGCCCCGAAGGTGCGCCCCGAGGACGTGGTGCTCATCGGCGTGCGCAGCGTAGACCCCGGCGAACGCGAGCTGCTCAGGCAAAGCGGGGTGGCGGTCTACACCATGAAGGAAGTGGACAAGATGGGTATGCCGACGGTCGCCGCCAACGCCATCGCGCAAATGCAGGGGCTGGAGCGGGTCCACGTGTCCTTCGACGCCGACGTGCTCGACCCTTCGGTGGCGCCCGGCGTGGGTACGCCGGTGGCCGGCGGCCTCAGTTACCGCGAGGCGCACCTGCTAATGGAGCTATTGGCTGACGCTGGCATAGTCACCAGCCTGGATCTGGTGGAGGTGAACCCGATTCTCGACGAAAAGAACCGCACCGCGGCCATCGTCGTGGAGCTGGCCGCCAGCCTGTTGGGCAAAAAGATAATCTAGCCGCAGCCTTCGAGCACCTCATCCCGTGCACCAGGATCACTGGCAGGCGGGGGTCGGGGAATGGTACGTAGTGCGTGGTACGTGGTAAGCGACAGGAATCAAGTGCCTCATGCGTGATGGCGAGCTACGAATCTTCCGCTAGTTACGGGCCACGAGCCACAAGCTGCTTTACAAACCCCCACCCCGGCCCTCCCCAAGGGGGAGGGAGATTTTCAGCTTTCCACAGTCGGTGCTGCACCGCCACGCCGACCACTGGATTGGTCCTGGACCCCAGCTTTCGCTGGGGTGACGATAGAGGGAGCGCTCACCCAATACCAGTATTCCGGAGCGGTGTTTACCAGCGTAGCAGCGCCTAATACTTTGCTTCGCCACTTCTACCAACTGGCTAAACGTCATTCCAGCCAAGCGAGCCTTTGGCTCGCGCGAGCCAGTCCAGACCGGCGCGTTCTCCGTAGTGGTGGAACCTTCGGGAAACAATGATAGCGACGCGGAGACCTCACCAAGACTTCTGAAGCATTTCCGGGCCTAGCTTTGGCTGGGGTGATGGGAGATACACCTGCGGCGGCTGGGAGAGCGTTAACAACGTGTTGGGAAGTTGCATAAGCTACCAGTCACCGTTGCGAACGCGCGGATCCATCAGGATGGCGTAAACGTAGGAGGGGCCGAACACGCCTGCGGGTACGTCGGAAACCTTCGCGAAAGGTACGTGTTCGAGGGCCTTGGCGAACTGGCTCTTGTGGATGCGGACGTTAGTGGTGCTGGGGCGGAGGGCGTTGCCCGTTACCTGGTAGGTGAACTCACGGCCCTTGAACTGGCGGAATACCTCGCCTTGGTGGCTGACTATTCGCTTCCAAACGGCGTCTACGCCGGGTTTGGCGCTATGAGTTTCGGCGGCGGCTTCATCGGTGGAGACGGGGCGACCTTCAGGTTTTGGGCTGCTGCCGCTGGAAGCGCTCGAGCCCGCCGGCTTGCGCAGGGTGCTGAGCACCAGCCCCAGCCCCAGGCCGATGAAGAAGCCGGGCAGCACCAGGCCCGTCAGTATGCCAACGCCGGTGCCGATTAGCGTGGACCCCGCTATCAGGTCGTCGTGCGCCTCTCTTCTGGCCACCCCCGTATTTTAGCGGTCAGAAGCGGATGCTCTCGTCACGGCGCTGCGCCCAGACGGTGAGGAGCGCGAAAGCCACCGCGAATCCCGCCAGCGCCAACCAATGCTGAGCTTTCCAGGGGTCGCCGCTGACGGCCGGCCAGACGACCTCCATCCACTGGCGCGAAGGAAGATAAGGGCTCATCTTTTGCACCAGTTGCGGCAGAAGTTGCGGCGGCATCCACATTCCGCCCATGAAGGCCAGCGGCAGGTAGATGAGGTTGGCCAGCGGTAGGGCGGCCTTGGGCGATACCAGATATGCCAGCAACGTGCCCAAAAGGCCCATCATCAGCCCGCCGCCGGCGAGCGCCAGGAAGATGCGCGGCCAACGGGTCAGAGGAAGGTCGAGGGGGGTCGAAAAGTGAGCAGTAACGACCAACACCAGCGCCGCCGACAGCGCCAGGATGGAGGCAGTCAGCACCTTACCGAGGCTGCGGTAGAGCGGCGAGGCGGGCAGGGTGCGCACGTAGCTGCTCCAGGGGTTGTCGCGTTCGTTGGCGGTGCCAACGCCGAATTGAAAGAAGGTAACGGTAAATACGGCGAAGGCCATGAAGGAGCCGGTGGAAAAGTTGGCGGCCAGGGAGCTCTTCAGGTTGGGGGCTGCGAACATCAGAAAGAACATCGAGGGAAAGAGCATAGTGGGGATCAAAAAGCCGGGGCTGCGCAGGAGCGTGAGCAGCTCCACTTTGGTATGGGCCAGCAGCGGGCGGAGATTCACGCCGACACCTCCCCGTCGAGCACCGCCAGAAAGGCCTCTTCCAGGCTTACCGGCAGCACCTCCAGATCGCTGAACTCGGCACCGCTTAGCACCAGCTCCCGCACCAGCACGTCGGCGTTCGTAGTCCAGAGGGTGTAGCGGTAGCCTTCGCGCTCGACCTTCTTGACGCCGCCCAGCTCCGGCAGGGTGGCGGCCGCGAAGCGCACCCGCCTGAGGCCGACGCGTCGTTTGATTTCGTCGGGACTGCCCTCGGTAAGCACCCGCCCCTGAGCCAGGACTACCACCCGGTCGGCCAGCGCTTCGGCCTCTTCCAGGTAATGGGTCGTGAGCAGCACCGTGCCGCCCTCTTGCTTGAAGCGAACAATCTGCTCCCACAGAGCCCGGCGCGACTCGACGTCGAGGCCGGTGGTGGGTTCGTCCAGAACCGCCAGGCGGGGGGAGCCGGAAAAGGCCAGGGCCACCGCCAGGTGCCGCGCCTGCCCGCCCGAAAGGGCGTTTACGTTACGCTTGGCGAGGTCCGCCAGATCGAAGCGCCGCAGTATTTCCTCCGTGCTTGGAGGGTTCGGATAGTGCGCCCGCGCCAGGTCTATGACTTCGTGCACGCGCAGCGCGGGCGGAAAACCGGTGTTTTGCGGCGTTACCCCGAGAATGCGCCGGCTGCTTGGCTGGCGTGGATCGCCGCCACCGAGCCTGACCCGTCCGGCGTCGGGGGCACGCAAACCCACCAGCAGGCTCACCAGGGTGGTTTTTCCGGCGCCGTTGGGACCGAGCAGCGCCAGTAACTCGCCCTCGTTCACCTCGAGGCTCACCCCCGCCAGCGCCTGCACCCGGCCCAGCTTCTTATAGACGTCTTGCACTTCTGCGATCATTGCCGCCTCTTTTCTTTAAGAAATTCCGCTGCAATGTAGCCCAGCCCCAGGCCGATGAACAGACCGGGTACCAATTGTCCGAAAGCCCAGCCAATGCCCATGCCAATCAGCATCAACCCGGCTATGAGTCGATCGCGCCGTTTCTTGCTCATCTTTCCGCCTCCGCAAAGCCTGCCTGTCTGGCTATTTCCTCGAGCGCCGCGAGGTGGCCGGTGAGGGCGTCGCGGCCGGTGCCGGTGATTTTGATCCAGGTTCGGGGCCGTCTTTTTTCGTAACCCTTGGCGATCTCCAGGTAGCCGGCTTCTTCGAGTTTGCCCAGGTGGCGGGAGAGGTTTCCTTCGGTCAGGCCTAAGTCGCGCTGCAAGGCGCCGAACTCCACCTGAGAACCCGCTTCGAGGCCGGCCAGATAGGCCATAATCTTGAGCCGCGTCGGTTGGTGTATTAGGGGGTCAAACTTCACGATCTCCCACCATCCGTAAACCCACAAAAACTCCCAGCAGACCCAGAACAGCCATGGCTGCGTCGTACCAGCCGGGCAGAAGGGCAAAGAAAACCGCGTTTGTCAGAGCCAGTAGCGCCGCCGCCCGGGCTAGGGTCGCCAAACGGGTGTGCAGGGAGCTGGCGAGCAGGGCATAGGCCACGAGCAGGTTGATTACGAAGGAGAGCAGCAAGCCGTCGTAGCCACGGGCCGACAGCGCCCACGCCAGTAGAAAATAGCCAATGCCGAAAGAAGTCCAGAGAACCCGAAGGCTCTGGCCCGCCGGCGAGCGAACGAAGGCGCCGATGCGGGCCCCAAGGGCAAAGCTGAGGATAAAGCCGACAATTACCAGCGGCAGCCAGACCGGGCCGGCCAGCTGGGGGCGAAAGTGAGTTATGCCGTAGGCGACCGTGTAAATAGAACCCCAGATGATGAAAGAGGCCCCGCTGAACACCTTGTAGATGCGGCGGGCGCGCTTTTGCTGCTTTTGGGCAGTTG
>JALVWZ010000022.1 GCA_027023115.1 Thermaceae bacterium | reverse complement strand
CGATTAGCTCAGTTGGTTAGAGCGCACGCCTGATAAGCGTGAGGTCGGTGGTTCAAGTCCACCATCGCCCACCACCAAGACGGGGCCGCGGCCCCGTCTCTTGATTTGCCGGGCGAAGATTGCCTGTGCACCTTGATGCGGCCGTCTTTGCGCAGCATCGAGTTTGATGGGGGGCGGGGAAGCGGGGCATGATCAGCGAAGGGCGTGCAAAAGGTATTCCTCAAGGTCTTTGTGGTTAACCTGCAGCGTATAGAAGTATGGTGGTGACCCGGAAAGCTCCATTAAAACATCACCGACTTGCCGATGAACCGGCTTTCCTTGGCGAACTTGTTCAATGGCTTGCAAGGCCCATTGCTTACTTCTAGTCTGCTGGTTCCCGTCGAATGGAGCGGTGGACATGTAAGGCATCAACCACGAGGCGGTGTGCTTTGCTCCATTGCCCGACACCGAAACCTCATAGAGCACAACGTTATCGTCATGGCTTTGAACCCTGACATACATTTCTGCTCCTGTATCCGGATCCCTTTTTTTGGCTTCCCGTTCGAAAGATGGGGTGTATTTGTTTTTGTGGCGCTTAAAGCGAAAGCCGTAGGGTTTCCTTTCCAAATTCAACGTGATATCTACCCACTTGAGACCAGGGATGACGGGCGGACGCAATTCCTCATTTTGTTGCTTGGACTGGTTGCCGATAGGCGCGCCTTCCTCTGTTCTCTGCTCACTCTTACCTGTTCCTGGTTGTACTGCCGGTTCTTCGGCCCCTGAAGGTTGAGCCTTGGGTGTCTCTGCTAGTTTTTCTGCCTTCTGTTCTGTAGTTTGCTTAGCCGGAGCCACGGGCGCCTGCTCTCCTTTTTTATAGTCGGTAGTCGCGCCAACGAAAAAAAGCACGAACCCAAGAATAACCGCAAACAAGCCGCCCCTAAATGTCGTGCGTGCATGGGACCGGCGGCCAAAAGCGAACGTGAAGGCGGCGTAAAAAATGGCCACAACCCCAACGAGGGCCATTAAAAAGCCGATGAGGGCTAAAAACATGTTTATCTTCTCCTAACTCACCCACCATAGCTGATCTTGCTGTGAACCTGACCGACTACCCTCACAGCCTCCTAGGCGGGGAAGGAGCCACTGATAGGGTGGCCAGACGTGGACCAGAACGCGTCACCGACGCGTTGCAGGTGCTTGGCCATGAGGCCCTGGCTGGGTAGCTCGACGTGGTGCACTTTGCCTGATAACAGAGAGCGTGTGAGATGCCTTCAAGAACCAGGTAACCCATTGGCTGCGCCTACGGTTGTAATTATAGTATTCCCAAAGATTACACCTAGCGGAATTTAGGTATTAGCGTATTGGTACTTCAGATCAAGCGCTTTGCGTTGAACAAGACATTTCATGGCAAGCAATAAAGCTCAAAAGCGTTATCAAAGCACCGTTTACAACCTTTGGCGCGCCTTTCGCCTTCAGCGCCATAAAGAGCTACCTATCAAATGCAGGAATGCGAGGCATGCGATGAAAAGAAGTGCGGAACCTAGAAATACGTGCAAGCGTATTTCTGCCACGAATGGTATAGCTCATGCTCTATACCGTGGACGGCTTTTTATTCAGATAGTCTTAACCACGTACCCGCCGGTTTTTAGCGCTGCGACGGCTGCGGCCAGTTTACTCCCGGGGACCAGGATGTAGTCGGTATCGTAGCTGGAGAGGGCAAAAATGGGCACGCGGGCTTTGGCAAGGACCGCGCTAATGCCGGCGATAACGCCGGTCAGCTCGAAGTCCAGCGGACCTTCCACCTCCAGCGCCCGAAAGCCCGACTGGACACGCGAGCTGGCCGGAAGGTAGTCCTGCGGGCCTATCCAGGTGTACGACTTTCCGTCGGAAATGATGGCCAAAACGCCATTTTCCAGTTCGTGCAACGGTGGTTTACAGCTTCCCTTAGCTACGGCATACACGCCCGGTAGCAGTTTTAGCCGCCATCTATTCATATCCATACCTCCGGAAAATCCGGCGCGGAGCCAGGCTCCGAATGTGCTTATTATTACTCTTCCAGATAAACGCGAGGTAACCGGGCGCTGAGCGCGGTGGCCAGTTCGTAGTTGATGGTATCAAGCTGGCGGGCACGGCCGGTAAGGCTGGTTCGCTCGTCCATATCGGGGCTGACCACGGTGAATACTTCGCCTTGTTCCACCGGTTCGGGCAGCGAAACCGTGGTCTGGTCCATGCTGACCCGTCCCACGACGCGGGCGTAGCCGCCGGCGTAGCGGACCCAGCCGCGGTTGGAGAGGGCGCGGAAAAAGCCGTCGGCGTAGCCGAAGGGCAGAGTGGTGATCCACTCGTCGCCGGAAGCCCGGTAGGTAAGGCCGTAGCCAACGCCGTGACCGGCCGGCGGCTTTTTTACCTGCGTGGGGTGCGCTTTCCAGGCGAGCGCCGGCCTTAGCCCGAAGCCCGACTTCATGTCGGGCGAAAGGCCATAAAGCGCCAGGCCGGGGCGGACGTAATCGAGCTCGGTGGCGACGTTTGCCAATGTGGCCGCCGAGTTGGCGGCGTGCAGCGGATAGCGGCGCGGCAGGTTGGCCGCCGCCGCCAGGAAGAGTTCGAGCTGGCGTTCGGTTTCTTGCCGGTCTTCGTCGGCGACGGCGAAGTGAGTGTAAATCCCGCCAATGTGCAGGCCCAGGGCTTCGACCTCGCGCACCAGCTCCGACAGCTGCGCCGGCGCTACGCCGACCCGACCCATGCCGCTGTCTACCTTGAGGTGCACCTCCGCTTCTCCCGCGGCGGCGGCGAAGGCGCGGGCGGCGGCTGCGGTGGTAATGGTGGGGATGGCGCGGGCGGCGGCTGCGTCCTTGGCGTTCGCCGGGTGCAGTGCGCCCAGCAGCAGTAGCGGCTCTTCGACGCCGGCCCGGCGCAGCTCGGCCGCCTCGCCGCTGGTGGCCACCGCGAAGAAGTTCACGCCCCGGTCGCGCAGGTGCTTGGCGACGCGCACGGCGCCGTGTCCGTAAGCGTTGGCCTTTATTACCGCTATCACCCGCGCCCGGGGCGCATGGGCGCGAAGCAGTTCATAGTTATGCGTTATGGCGGCCAGGTTGATTTCCAGCCAAGTCGGGCGCATAACTTAGCCTAAACGGGCTCCCGCCCCGGCCGCAAATCTTCCCGCGGGACACCTGTCCCCGGCGGGGGTTGTAGATTAACCATGCTGTGCCCGTGAGTAGTATTGAATGATCCCTCCCTCCGCAGGCCCGCTATGAGCGGGCCTGCCCCCTTTTGCGGGCTAGACTGGGGTCATGAAGATATATACCCGCACCGGCGACGCCGGCGAAACCGGTTTGTTCGGCGGCGAGCGCGTTCCCAAGGACTCGCCGCGAATCGAGGCCGTAGGCGCGGTAGACGAAGCCAACAGCCAGCTGGGGCTGGCGCGCAGCCTGCTGCCCGCCCAGGCCGCCGAACTGGCCGCAGACCTGGAGCACATCCAGAACGACCTCTTCGATCTGGGTTCCGACCTGGCCACGCCCGCCGGCTCGGCCTACGAGGAGCGGGTGCGGCGAATAGCCGCGGCCGACGTGCAGTTTTTGGAAGAGCGGACCGACCACTACACCGAGCTGGGCCCGCCCTTTGCCGGGTTCGTGCTGCCCGGCGGTCACCCGGCGGCGGCGGCGCTGCAGGTGGCGCGGGCGGTGGTGCGGCGCGCGGAGCGGCGGGTGGTGAGCCTGGCCCGTGAAGAGGAGATAAACCTCGAGCTGCGGCGCTATCTGAACCGCCTTTCCGACCTGCTCTTCGTGGCCGCCCGCTGGCTCAACCAGCAGCTGGGCGTTCGGGAACCGCTGTGGAAAAAGCGCTAAGGCCGGCCGTTCGGGCCAAAAACCTTAGCAAGACTTACCTGGTTGCCGAGAAGGAGCCGGGGCTCGGGGGCACCCTGCGCCACTTCGTGCACCGCCGTTACAAACGCCTCGAGGCGGTGCGCGAGATGAGCTTTAGCATTGCCCCCGGGGAAATAGTGGGCTTCCTGGGCCCCAACGGCGCCGGTAAGACGACGACCCTCAAGATGCTCAGCGGCCTGCTACACCCCAGCAGCGGCACTGTGGAGGTTCTCGGCCACGTACCTTTCCAGCGTCACCCGGAGTTCCTGCGGCAAATAACGTTGGTGATGGGCAACAAACAACAGCTCGTTTGGGACCTGCCGGTGCTGGACTCGCTGCGGATAAACGCCGCGGTTTACGAGATCGAGCCGGCGGAGGCCAGGCGGCGCACCCGCGCGTTCGCCGAGATGCTGGAGATAAGCGACATTCTCAACCAGCCGGTGCGTAAGCTGAGCTTGGGGCAACGGATGAAGGCCGAGTTGATGGCCTCGCTGTTCCACTATCCCAAACTGCTCTTTCTGGACGAGCCGACGTTGGGGCTCGACGTCAACGCGCAGGCGGCGGTGCGCCGTTTCCTGCGCGTTTACCGAGAGGAACACGGGGCTACGCTGCTGCTCACCAGCCACTACATGGCCGACATCGAGGCCCTGGCCGAGCGGGTAATGGTGATTCATCGCGGCGAGCTGCTCTACGACGGCGACTTGAGCGGTTTGGCGCGGCGCTTTTCCCCTTACAAGGAAGTGCGCCTGGAACTGGCCGAACCGGTGCGCTCCGGCGAGCTGGACCATTGGGGCGAGGTGGAGGAGGCGCGCGGTCGCTCGGCGCGGTTGCTGGTGGCCAAAGAACGGCTCACGGAGGTGGTGGCGGAGATGCTGGCGCGGCTGGAGGTGCGCGACCTGAGCGTTTCCGAGCCGCCTTTGGAAGAGGTGATCGCCCGGGTCTTTAGCGAAGGGAGGGTCTGAGGTGCGCTGGGTATGGCGTAAGGCGCGCACGCTGGTGACGGTCTACT
>JALVWZ010000021.1 GCA_027023115.1 Thermaceae bacterium | reverse complement strand
GCGCTGGAGGTGCGCGCCGGCGACGACATGGCTGACGAGTTGGCCTATAGCCTCAACCATGCGCAGACGCGAGCGCGGGTGCTGGCCGAGCGCGGCTTTTTGCACGGCCTTGGCGCCGGTTGCCTGGCGCCGGTGGGGGCGCTGGCGCGAATCGAGGACGACTTGCTCATCCTAGACGCCGCCCTCTTCTCGCTGGATGGCAAGACGCTGATCCGGGGCGAGATAGAAGGTGACCCGGCCGAGGCCTGGGATCTTGGGCTGGAGATGGCGGCCGACGTGCTCGCAGAAGGCGGCCGCGAGATCCTGGAAGAAGTGACCGGGTAAAAAATAGCAATTTTCGCCATTACTTATGTCCTCACCATAGGGCTATATACTTGATTTGCTATGGCGATGAAGCGCCTGACCAAACAACGCAAGGCCGTTCTGGACGTCATTCAGAACGCCCGTAACCACCCCGACGCCGCCTGGGTTTATCAGGAGGTGCGCAAGGTGGTTCCCAGCATCAGCTTGGGCACCGTCTACCGCACGCTAGACGCCCTGGTAGAAGAGGGGCGCATAATCCAACTGGCCCGCGCCGGCGAGGCCACTCGCTACGACGCCAACCCCACCCCGCATCACCACCTGATCTGTGACCGCTGCGGCGAGATCGTAGACGTCGAGATCGAGTTTCCCGACATGCTTGCTAAAGCTAGCGAGGCCTACCCCGAGTTACGCTTTCACGGTGTTTCGATAGAGTTTCACGGCCTTTGCGCCAAGTGCCGTGACGCGCTGAGTTCTTGAGCGCGGAGCCGTTCGCCGGCCTCTTGCGCCGCGGCGTCAAGCCGGGGCTCGAGCGAATCCGCAAGTTACTGGTCCGCCTGGACCATCCAGAGCGGGCCTTTCGTGTCGCCGTTGTGGGCGGCAGCAACGGCAAAGGCTCCACCGCCCGGGCACTCGCTGCTATTCTGACGGCCGCCGGTGAGAAGACTGGCTTGTTCACCAGCCCCCACCTGCTGCGCGTCAACGAGCGGATCGCGGTGGACGGTCGCGAAATCGAAGACGCCGAGTTGGAGGCCGCTTGGGATGAGCTGGCTCCCCACGTCAGGGCGACGGAAGCGACCTACTTCGAGGCGCTGGCGGCGCTGGCGCTCTTTTACTTTGCCCACCGGGGAGTGGGCACGGCCGTGCTCGAGGTGGGTCTGGGGGGGCGTTTCGACGCGGTCAACGCGACCGAGCCAGAACTTTCGCTGATTACCAACCTGAGTCTCGAGCACACCGACTGGCTAGGCCCGACGCTGGCGCACATTGCTCGTGAGAAAGCGGGGATAATGCGCGGCGGTCGGCCGGTTATCACCGCCGCGACCGGCTACGCCCGGGAGCTCCTGCGCGCTCAGGCGCGTCGCCGCGGAGCCACGTTCGAGCAGGTCGTGCCCAGACTGGTCGAACCGAGCGGTTACGGCGTGGCTTTTTCGCTTTCCGGGCGTCGCTACTACGGTGCGTTGATGGGGCGTCATCAGGCGGCCAACCTGGCGCTGGCGGTACGCGCCGCGCAGCTATTGGGGCTGCCAGATAGCACCGTCGGGTGCGGTTTGGCGCAGCTGGCAAACCCGGGCCGTCTCAGCTATTACGCCTCCGAGCGCCTTCTCTGCGACGGCGCCCATAACCCCGCCGGCGCGGCGGCGCTGGTAAAAGCACTTGCCGACTACTTCCCTACCAGCCCCAAGACGCTGGTCTTCGCCGCCTCGCAGGGTAAAGACGTAGCGACGATGGCGGCGCGGTTGCGCCCCCACTTCTACCGCGTCTTTCTGGCCGCCTATCCGGGAGCGCGCGCAGCCGATCCGCGCGAGCTGCTCGCGTATTTTCCCGGCGCGCAGGTCGTCCCGAGTCCAGGAGCGGCGCTGGCGCAGGCGCAGCGCGGGCGCCGCCCCGGCGAGCTGACCGTGGCCAGTGGCAGCCTTTACCTATTGGCGGCGCTGGCGCGGGCGCGCGCCGGACTGCCGCCCGAAGAGCGTTTTCAATAAGGTCGCCAGCGGTGGACGCCGCTTACGTCGAGCCCAGCCAGTAGTTCAGCGGCGGTTTCGCCCAGCAGCGGGTGGCGCCAGTTGGGGGCCACGTCGGCCAGCGGCGCCAGCACGAAGGCGCGCTCGTGCAAGCGTGGGTGCGGCAGTTGCAGGCCCGGCTCGTCCAGGACCTGGCCGGCGTAGTCGAGCAAGTCCAGGTCGAGCGTGCGCGGCCCCCAGCGTTCCTTGCGCTGGCGACCAAAGGAGTTTTCGATAGCCAGCAGCTCGTCCAATAGTGCCCGTGGGCTCAGACGGGTCCGCCCGGCCAGCACCGCGTTCAGGTAGGGGCCCTGGCCCGGCGGGCCCAAAGGCGCGGTTTCGTAAATAGGGGAAAGGGCTATGTCGGCCAGCGCCCCGCTCGAGAGCGCGGCGACCGCGCCGAGCAAAAAGCCGGCGCGGTCGCCAAGGTTGGATCCGAGAGCTATTAGTACCAGAGCTTCCTCCACGTCCTAAAACTACCTCAGCTCGGCTCCACGATGCCGCGGCGCTCCAGGTAGCGGTAGACGCTTACCTTGACGAAGTCGTTGAAGAGGAACCAGGCGAAGGCGTAGACCCATACGAATCCGGCCCAGCGCCAACCCATGGGAGTCATCACGTCGCCGAAGAACCAGCCGTAAACGCCAATCAGCGTGCCCAGCACCGCCGTGGACATGGTCGCCCAGAAGAGGACTGATGACGGATACGGTTTGGTCCAGAACCAGCGGTCGTAGGTGCGGGTGTTGTAGATGGTGCCGTGTCCGGCCACGATTAGCTTGACGAAGAATATGGTCTGGATCAGGTCGTGGGGAAGTTGCCAGACGACCACCGTCAGGTAGAAGAGGGTGAACGAAGAGAGCAGACCGGCAACGCCCAGCCAGCCGGACACGGAAAGCACCTCGTGCATGTTCCAGCGCACCGGGTTGCGGGCGACGCGGGCGTTATCGTAGGCGATTGTCAGGATGGGCAGGTCGTTGAGCAGCGCCAAGATGATGATCATCAGCGCGGTGACCGGGTAGAAGTTGAAGAAGGTGATGGTGGCCCACATGAGGAGCACCACGCGCACCGTTTCGGCGATACGGTAGATGGCGTAGCTCTTCATCCGCTCGAAGATCTGCCGCGCCATCTCCACCGCCTGGACTATTACCTTCAGGCCCGGCGCCAGCAGCACCAGGTCGGCGGCGGCGCGGGCGGCGTCGGTGGCTCCCTGTACGGCTATGCCGCAGTCGGCTTTCTTGAGCGCCGGCGCGTCATTTACGCCGTCGCCGGTCATGGCCACGTAGTGGCCGGCTTTCTGCAGCTTGTCGACGATGAAGTACTTGTCCTCTGGGAAGACCTGGGCAAAGCCGTCGGCCTTCTCTACCATCTCGATTATTTCCGACTCGTGACGGTGGACCGTGCCCAGGTGCTCTTCTTCGAACACTTTTTCCAGGTCTTCGACCACGCGGTGGACGAAGCGCTTTATCTCGGCTTCGCCGGCGTCGGGCTTGAAGGCCTGGAAGAGGTCGCGGGTGAGCACCTCGGCCATTACCTGCCACTCTTTCATGCCCGCTTCGCGCAGCTCGCGGACGTCCAGGATGTTGTCGCCGATGCCAAGGACGCGGCCGATGTACCGGGCGATGGCCACGTGATCGCCAGTGATCATCTTGACGTCGAGACCCAGCTTGCGGGCTTCGGCGATTACCTGGGCCGAGTCGGGGCGCGGCGGGTCGTAGAGCGGTATCAGGCCGACGAAGCGAGTCTTGCCTTCTCCTTCGCGCATCGCCACCGCCAGCACCCGGAAGCCGTTTTCGGCCAGTTGCTCAAGTTCGCGGTTTACTTCGTCGGCGTCGCCCAGGTTCTCTTCGCAAAGCTCGAGAATCACTTGCGGCGCCCCCTTGGCCACCCAGAGCTGTTTGCCGTTGCAGGCAACCTTGGCTTCGGTGCGTTTGCGCACCGGGTCGAAGGGGACGAAGTCGGTCACCTTGCAGGCGGCAAGGCGCTGCTCGAGGCTGAGCTTTTTCGCCTCAGCGAAGATTGGTTCTTCAATCGGATCGTGGTTTTCTTCACGCGAGGCTAGCACCGCGTAAAAGATGACATCGGCGGCCTGGAATGGCGGGTGCGGGTGGATGCGCTCGATGGTCATCCTGTTCTGGGTAAGAGTGCCGGTCTTGTCGGCAGCCAGCACGTCCACCCCGGCCAGTTCCTCGATGGCCGCCAGCTTGCGGACGATGGTTTGTTTCTTTGCCAGGTCGAGGGCGCCCAAGGCCATGGTCACCGTCAAGACCGCCGGCAACGCGACCGGTATCGAGGCGACCGTTAGCACCAGCGAGAAGCGCAGCAGCTCGAGCAGGTCTTCGTGCCTGAAGAGGCCGATTATCAGGATCAGTATCACCAGGGTGATGGTCATTACGATCAGCGCGTCGCCGATCTGAATGACCGCCTGCTGGAAGTGGCTGCGCTCCTCGCGTTCGGCCTTGGCCACTAGCGAAACGGTACGCCCAAAGTAGGTATGTAAACCGGTGGACACCACCAGCGCCCGGGCCTCGCCCTGCTTGATGACGCTGCCGGAAAAGAGCGGGTCGCCGGCTTTCTTGTTTACCGGTAGCGACTCGCCGGTGAGGGCTGACTGGTCCACTTGCAGGTAGGTCTCGTCTACCAAAATAGCGTCGGCGGGCACTAGGTCGCCCATGCGCAGGCGGATCACGTCACCCGGCACCAGGTCGCGGACGTCCACTTCTTTCCACTTGCCGTCGCGCAAAACCCGCGCCTTACGAGCCAGGCGCTGCTGTAGCACCTTCAGCGCCGAGATGGCCTTCGACTCCTGCCAGAAGTCGACGCCGGCGTTGACGAAGAGGAGGATGGTGATGATTACGAAGTCTTCCCACTTGCGCACCA
>JALVWZ010000020.1 GCA_027023115.1 Thermaceae bacterium | reverse complement strand
CAACCCTTTGCCATACGCAAATCTGGCTACAAAAAACCGCGGGCCCGTGGGCCCGCGGCCAAAAGGCTTGCGTACTTTATACGCGCACTTTCTCCTTGAGCGCCTTGCCGGGCTTGAAGGCAGGGTACTTGGAGGCCGGGATCTTGATCTTCTCGGTGGTGCCGGGCTTGACGCCGGTGCGGGCCTTGCGCTTGCGCACCTCGAAAGTGCCGAAGCCGGTGAGCTGCACCTTGTAGTCGCGGTCGAGGAAGGTGGCGATCTCGTCGAGGAAGGTATCGATGCAGGCCTTGGCGTCCTTCTTCTTGAGGCCGGTAATCTCGGCTACGTGGTTGACCAAGTCCGATTTGGTAACTGTCTTCTTCTTGTTTGCCATACGTACACCTCCTTGAATATTGCTTTCCTTACGGACTATACCACGCTGGAACGCTAAAAATCAAGCCTGGCCCGCGTTTTCTGGCCTTTCCGGTAGTTTGCCGGCTTCAATCGGGTATCCTTCCGGCAGATATTCAGCAGGTAGCATCCTGGCGACTGCTGCTTCAATCTCGCGGGTAGCTTGTTCCAAATGCGCCTTATCCAGCTTGCCCGCGTAGGCGCTGAGGTCTACCGGATCGCCGATTACGATGCGCAACTTGCCTCCCAAGTGGGGTTTACCGCCGGGGGGCCAGATCTTGTCAGAACCAATGACAGCCAGCGGCACCACCTGCGCGCCGGTACGCAGGGCGATGGCGGCGGTGCCGGTCTTGAATGGTTGCAGCTTGCCGTTGCGGCTGCGGGTTCCTTCGGGGAAGATGCCAAAGGCCATCCCACTGCGGAGCGCGCGAATGGCCGCCTTGACCGCCGCCAGGTCGCCCGAACCGCGCTCGACGGGTATCACGTAGAGCCGCGGCAGCAGCCAGCGCAAGAACGGCATCTCGAAGAGGTCGGCGCGGGCAATGTAGGCGATGGGGCGCGGCAGTACCACGCCGATAGCGGGCGGGTCGAGCCAGGAGAGGTGGTTAGAAGCGATTATTACCGGTCCTTCCAGGGGCACCTTTTCCGCCCCGGTCACTTCGATGCGGCAAAAGACGCGCAAAATCAAGCGCGCCAGAACCTTGGTGATCCGGTAGACGAGGTTGGGTTTGGGCGAGCCGGCCACAACTTGTTTTACTCGATAACCCGGCGCCCGTCCAAGCCCTCGCGCCGGGCGCGCCCCGCCCAGAGGTGGGCCTGGCGCAGGGGTTCGGGTAGTTTGGTGCTCTGCGGCAGGTTGGCCACGAAGCGCAGCGACTCGGCCAGAGAAGCGCGCTGCCCCGGAGAAACGTAGATCGGTTTCACGCTGCTGCGGGAGCGGAAGACCCAGCCCAGCTGCAATCCACCCGCGCCCGGGCAGGGTTCGCCCAGCGGGGCCGGGTCGGCGCAGAGCGGCACGGCGCTGCCAGCCGTTTCGGGCAGTTCTCCTATCTGCTCGCCAAAGAGGCGGCTTTTAGCCACGCCAATGCTGGGCAGGTCGGTGTGCACACCCAGGTGAGCGGCCACCCCCAGGCCGCGGGGGTGGGCAATGCCCTGGCCGTCTACCAGCAGGGCGTCGGGAGCTCGGCTCAGGCGCGCCAGCGCCGCCAGGTAGACGGGAGCTTCGCGAAAGGACAGGTAGCCGGGAACGTAGGGAAACACTTCGTCAGGCTGCAGCCGCGCCAGCCCCACCTCGACCACCCGCCCTGCCGCCACGTCCCACAGCACCGCCGCCGCCACCAACGGGCCGCCGCGTTTGATGGAGGCGTCGAGGGCGGCCACAAGCCGGACGTTGCTCCAGTCGCCGGTTAGCTCCACCCGGGCCAGCAAGCTCTTTTGCAGCCGGGCGGCCGCCGCCAGGTCGGGGGGAGTTGGGAAGGGCGCTAGCTTCACGCTTCTTCGCGCAGGCGCTTTAGTACCGTTGCGTCGGCCGGGTCGCGGCCGTAAAGGATGGCCAGATAATAGGCGGTCCAGGCGGAAAAGTACCAGGCCGCCATCATCTCGGGTATCAGACCCGCCGCCGGCGGTTCGGGGAGCTCGAGGACCGTGTCTACCCGGGTCTCCAGTATTTCCACCGCCAGTTTGGTCTTTTCGTCGCTGCCCACTACTACCGCGGCCAGCGGGTCGCCCTGCTCGTGGCGCGATTCCAGGGCGGTGATGAAGAACTCCAGGCTGCCCGGCGGCGGGGCTATGGAAAGGCTGCCGGCGATGCGGGCGAAAGATTGCTGAAGCGCCTGGGCGAGGCCGGCGTAGCGTTCCGAGACCACCCAGACCGGCATCCGCTCGATCAGGTTCCAGGCAAAGAACTTGGCCGGATTGTCTTCGGTGGGAACGCTGGTGTCCAGCCGCCCTGCCAACGTAGCGAGCGCTTCGTCCACACGCCGGCCGGTTTCGGACTCGCCCGTCGCCTCCTGCAAAAAGCGCAGGTAGCGATAGGGGCTGAGCGGGTGCGGCCCTATGGGTACGTCCACTTCACCGCCGAAGCCTACCAGCACCACTCGGGCGCCGCTGGCCTCGGCCGCCGCCGCCGCACCCGCGGCCGCGCCCAGGTCAAGGCCGCCCTTGAGCACGAACTGGGTGCCGCCCTCGGTCATCAACCGCGGCACCCAGAGGTGCGCCAGCTCGGCCGGCCACCAGCCCTCGCCAAAGCCGACGACGCCGTAGGGCGCGGGGTATTCTTCCTGCGGCTGGGGAAAGTCGCCCGCTAACTGCCTGAGCGAGCCGGCCAGCATTTGGCTGTCTACTTTGTAATCCTCATGGGCGTCCAGGTTGCGCATGTGTTTAGGGTACCAGCTGTAGCACAGAATCAGACCTCACCCGTGCGTGTAGCGCCGGGCCTGGAGGGTCCAGAGCTCGTGATACTCACCTATTCGTTCCAGCAGCTGCGCGTGCGTACCTTCCTCCACCAGCCGGCCCTGTTTGAGCACCAGGATGCGGTCGACGTCCTTTACCGAAGCCAGCCGGTGGCTGATCATCAGGACGGTGCGCCCCGCGCCCAACCGGGCGAAGCTTTGGTAAAGGGCTCGTTCGGCGCGGGCGTCGAGGGCCGCGGCGGGTTCGTCGAGAACGAGCAGGCGGGCGTCGCGTAGCAGCGCCCGGGCGATTGCCACCTTCTGCCACTCTCCTCCAGAGAGCTCGGTGCCGCCAAAGGCCTTGTCGAGTTGTTCGTCGTAACCGTGCGGCATCCTCGCGGCCAGCTCATCCACTCCGGCCGACGCGGCGGCGCGCTCTATCGCCGCTTTGTCGTCCAGCCGCTCCAGGTCACCAAGGCCGATGTTCTCGCCCAGGGTGAAGGCGTAACGGCCGAAGTTTTGAAATACTGCGCTCACCACACGACGCCAGGCAGCGGGGTCGAGCTCGCGCAGGTCGCGACCGCCGACGGTGATGCGGCCTTCGCTGGGGTCGTAAAACCGCAGCAGCAGCTTGACAACCGTCGTCTTCCCGGCACCGTTTTCGCCCACCAGTGCTACGGTTTCGCCTGCGGGGATACGGAAGCTGACGCCCCTGAGCACCGGGCGACCGTCTGGGTAGGCGAAGTGAACGTTTTCGAAGGCAATGGTCAGGTCGTCGGGTATGGGAGCCGGCGTGGGCGGGGCCTGCACGGTCGAGGAGGCTTCCAAAAAATGGAAGAAGCGGTCGAAGAACTGGGCGCGCTCGTAGAGAAACCCGACCCAAGTCGTCAAATCCTGACTGGTTTGCTGCATGCGGGCGATGCTTTGCAGCACCAGAACCACCGTGCCCAGCGAGTATGCGCCCGCAGCGGCCGCCCGAACGGTCCAGCCGAAGGCCAGCCCGGCGGCGCCGAAAAAGAAGAGGGCCGGCAGTAGCAAGCGTGCGACCTCGGCCCAGCGGGTGCGCCGCATGAGGCGGTGAACGCGCGTGAAGTGCTCGTGGTAGCGGCTGCGCAGCCAGCCGAAGAGCCCGTACAGCCGCGCCTCCTGCGCGTGTCCGGGCTCGAGGGCGACCCCGGCCAGATAGTTCATGGCGCGCGCCTCGCGGCTGCGGCCGAGCACCGCGCGCCAACTAGCTTCGCGCAGCGAGATCATGGCCCGGGCGTAGGGAAAGGCTCCCGCGAGCAAGAGCAGCGGCATCCAGGAGGCGTAGCCGGCGAGTAGTAGCACCAGCGCCGCCAAAGTGACGACGTCGCGCACGCTGTAGACGAGGTTGACGATCAGATTAAGAGGGCGCGAGCTGGCCCCGCTTTGCAAGACCTCCAGGTCGTCGTGGAACGACTCGTCTTCCACCACGTCGAGGCCCAAGAGGCTTGCCGACTTATCGAGAATGCGCTCATTTACCAAAGCGGCGAAGCGTTCGGCCAGATCGCCCTGCAAAGCCTGGACCGTTGGTGCGAGCAGCGCCCCCAGCAGTTGCACCGCCACCCAGGCCAGCACCAGTGAGGTGAGCGCGGCGTAACGGGCGGCGGCCAGGTCGTCTACGAGCAGCTTGTTGATTTGAATCAAGGCCACCGGCAGCAGCCCTTCGAGCAGCAGCAGGGTCGTCAATACCGTCACCCGCAGCGGATCGGCGCGGCCGAGCAGCATTGCGGCACGCAGTACCGTGTGGGTGGACGCGCGCAGCCCGGGAGCGCGGTACCTGTCCATGACGTTCCATTTTACCGGGAGTGTTCCGGCTGGCTACATAGAACGAGATATGAGTGCTGGTGGCTACGGACCATGTGACGACCATAGATATTGTCGTGCGGTTCGGCCTGGAGCCGGCTTGGAACAGAGCAACCCGGAGACATCAACTTTATGCACCGGAGTGGCGGGTGGTAGTGCTATGAGGCCGGACATTGAACGGCCGGTCAGCGGTTCAAGCGGGCTTTTATGTAAGTCGTCCAGCAGAAAACGGCGATGGTTGCGCTAAAATCTGATTATGGTAGACAAGCCGAGCGGAGCGGTCAAAAGTTGACTAA
>JALVWZ010000019.1 GCA_027023115.1 Thermaceae bacterium | reverse complement strand
CTTGCCGCTCTCCATATCTCCTTGCCAACCGTTGTAAGCTGCACTTGGGGGACCTCCCTTCTAGTGTCGGTCCCCCTTATTTTTATGGGTCAGGGTGTCTCAGATGTGTTTGTCCGGGGACAGCGATGGACGGCAATAGTTGATGCAGATGCGCTCAGATATTATAATTTAACTGCAAGCGAAAGGAGGTGAGCACCGTGGCGAGCAGCGGCCTCGCGGTCTTCGATACGACCCTGCAAAAAACGAACGCCTGGCTGAAAGAGGTCATGGACGAGCTCGGCAACTCAGACCGCCACCAGGCTTACCTGGCTTTACGCGCTGTTTTGCACGCTTTGCGCGACCGCCTCACCGTAGAGGAGGTGGCCCAGCTGGGAGCGCAACTACCAATGTTGATCCGCGGCTTCTACTACGAGGGGTGGGACCCCACCGGAAAGCCGGTCAAGGAGCGGCATAAGGAAGACTTCTTGCGCCACATCCATAACTATTTCAAGACCACCCGCTACGGCGAGGCGAACGTGGACCCGGAGCAGGTCGCCCGCGCGGTCTTCCGGGTGCTGGCGCGGCGGGTGAGCGCGGGTGAGATTGAGGACGTGGTCCGCATCCTGCCAACCGAGCTACGCGAGCTCTGGCCGGAAAAGACGCCGGCCTAGCCTGACGCCGCCGCCCGCAGTCGAGCGGGCGGCGGCGTGTAAAATAAAACCAGTAACAACAAGGAGGGTCGTATGCAAGGAACAATGATGGATTTTCCGTTATCGATACCGCATATCCTCGAGCGCGCCGGCAAGTTGTTCCCCAAAATCGAGGTCGTCAGCCGTATGCCTGACAAGTCGCTGCACCGCTATACCTATGGCGACTTCTACAAGCGCAGCAAGGCCTTGGCCGAAGCATTGCAAAAACTGGGGCTCAATAAGGGCGACCGCGTCGGCACCCTGATGTGGAACCACTACGCCCACCTGGAGGCCTACTTTGGCGTGCCCATCGCTGGCGGGGTGTTGCACACCCTCAACCTGCGCCTGCACCCCAGCGACATCGCCTACATCGTCAACCACGGCGGCGACCGCTTTTTGATCGTCGATGACGTGCTCCTCAAGCTGGTAATGGCCATTCGCGAGCACATCCCGAACGTCGAGGAAATCATCGTCGTGCCCCTGACCGGCCAGCCGGTTCCCGAGGGGTTCATGGACTACGAGCAGTTCCTCGACACCGCCGCAGGCGCTTTCGAATACCCGCCGATCGACGAAAACGACGCCCTGGGCATGTGCTACACCTCCGGTACCACCGGCCGCCCCAAGGGAGTGGTCTACACCCACCGTTCGACGGTGCTGCACTCGTTGGGCATCGCCCTGCCCGACGCACTCGGCCTTTCCATGAACGACGTCTTCACGCCGGTCGTGCCCATGTTCCACGTCAACGCCTGGGGTTTGCCCTACGCGGCGGTGATGACCGGCACCAAGCAGGTCCACCCCGGCCCATACCTGGACGCCGAGAACCTGCTCGACCTCTACGAGCGCGAGCGGGTGACCGCCACCGCCGGCGTGCCCACTATCTGGCTGGGCATCCTGCAGGCGCTAGAGAAAGAGCCCGATCGCTGGAACCTGGTTCCCGGAATGCGGATGGTGGTGGGTGGCTCGGCGGCGCCGGAGAGCATGATCCGGGCCTTCGACAAGTTCAACCTGCGCGTCATCCACGCCTGGGGCATGACCGAGACCAGTCCGCTGGGAACGGTCAGCCTGCTCAAACCCTACCTGCAAGACCTTGACGAAGACACTAAGTACGCCTACCGCGCCAAGCAGGGCCTGCCGGTGCCGCTGGTCGAGATCCGCGCCATGACCGACGAGGGCGAAGCCCCCTGGGACGGCAAGACGATGGGCGAGCTGCAAGTGCGCGGCCCCTGGGTGGCGGCCAGCTATTACAACCTTCCCTCCGAGACCGACAAATGGACCGAAGACGGCTGGTTCCGCACCGGCGACGTGGTGACCATCGACGCCGAGGGCTACATGAAGATTACCGACCGCACCAAGGACCTCATCAAGTCGGGCGGGGAGTGGATCAGCTCGCTGGACCTGGAAAACGCCATCATGAGTCACCCGGCAGTGGCCGAGGCGGCGGTGATTGCCGTGCCGCACCCCAAGTGGGCGGAGCGGCCGCTGGCAGCGGTGGTGCTGCGTGAGGGGGCCGAGCTGAGCGCCGACGAGCTACGCGAATACCTGGCTCCCAAGTTCGCCAAGTGGTGGTTGCCCGAGGCCATCGTCTTCGTCGACGAAATCCCGCGCACCAGCACCGGCAAGTTCCTCAAGGCCAAGCTGCGGGAGCAGTTCAAGGATTGGAAGTGGGAGAAATAGGGTGTAGGAGGTAGGAGGTGGGGTGTTGGGCGCGTTCTTTTCCTACGCCCTACCTCCAACATCCCACATCCCAAGATCAGCACCCCTGTTCATGACACCTACTCGGCAGGTAGTAGTCGGCGTAGAGCACCTTGGCAAAGGCCATTAGCGGCACCGCCAGCATAGCCCCCCAAAGGCCCGCGAGGGCCGCGCCGGCCATGATCGAAAGCACCACCGTGAGCGGGTGCAGTTCGGTGGCGCGGCCGAGGATGAACGGAGAAAAGACGTGCGCCTCGAGCTGGTTGGCCACCACGAACACGACTAGCGCCCCCACCAGCGTCCAGAGCCCGCCGCCGAGCGCTAGCAGCAGCGTCGGAACGATGGAGATGACCACGCCCAGGTAGGGCACCAGGTTGAAGACGCCGGCGATGAACCCCAGCGCCGCCGCCATCGGCACCCCCACCAGCGCCAAGCCGACGCCCACGGTGATTCCCACCAGGGTGGCTACCAACAACTGGCCGCGAATGTAGCCGCCGACGGCGTGGTCCAGCTTGCCCGCCAGCTCCTGCGCCAGCGGGTGCCAGGGTTTGGGCAGGGCCTCGAGCATGGCGGTGTTGATGCGGGGAAAGTCGGCCATCAGGTAGCCGGTGACCACGAAAACCACGAACAGCTGCACCAAGCCGCCGGCAATGGCCGCCAGGCCGCTGATGATGTTGCCGCCCTTGCCCAGCAGGCGGCCCAGCCAGGCCACCAGGGTGTTGGAAAAGCCCTCCAGCAAAGAGCGCAGGCTCTCGGTGGTGTAGGTCAACACCGCCTGCACTTCGGGCGCGGCGGCCCAGCGGCGCAGCAGATCGGGCAGCCGTTCCACCCAGCCGTTGAAGGAAGACAGCAACTCGGGCAGGCGCGAGGAAAGTTGCGAGAGCTGCACCACCACCTCGGCCAGCAGCACGCTGGCCAGGCCCAGGAAGATGAAGAAGAGCACGTAGACGGTAAGAACGCCAAAAGCGCGGCGCACCCGGTAGCGCTCGAGCCAGCGGATGAACGGCTCGGCCAGGTAGGCCAGGGTATAGGCCACCAAAAAGCCCACCCATACGGCGGTGGTCTTGAGCAGCAGCAGGTAGGCCAGCCAGAGCCCTAATAGCAGCGTGCCCACCCGCACGTAGGGGTTGGCCCAGACCTGACGCAGTGCCTCTCGCATAAGCACTAGGGTACCGCAAAGAGAGCCTTGGCGAGGGCCAGGACCTTACTTGCCTGCCGGCGCGGATCCAAACCCTTGCCCAGGTAGGTGCCGTGGTCCACCGCTCCCTGCCAGATCTCCAGGAGCAGGCGGGCGTTCTCGTGAGTGCCGCGCACGCCGGCCAGGGTGCCGCTGTTGCCGACGTAGCCGATCCACTCGCCCCGCCTGACCAGCATTCCCTTTTGCAGGTCGGGGCGGATGCCGGAGAGGTGGGCGTAAACGCTTATGCGCCCGTCGGGGTGTTCGATCCAAACTTCACGACCGCGCAGCTTGTCCATCTGCTCCGGCGAGGCGCCGTTGGCAACCGCCTTTAATAGCGCCTGGAACTCGGCGGGGCTCAATTCCTTATAGTGCTGCTCGGCCTTGAGGACGCGGCCGCCCTGGTCGGCCACCACGCCCGTGCCGTACGCGACCGGCACGCAGGCGTCGCCGCTGGTAAAGATGAAGCCCTGGTTGGCGCCCTTGCGGTACTCGCGCGGGTAGCCGGGCAGGTGTTCTGGTTTTTGGGGCAGGCAGGCGCCGGGCAGCGGCAGGCGGTAGCGCTCGTCGTCGCCGACGGTTTCGCTGGAAAGCGAGGATCCCGCCAGCGCCGCCCGCAAACGGTGCAGCTCGAGCCGGTCGTGCCGCCAGGCAAGGGTAACCACCAGCGCGTAGACCGCCAGCCCCATCAGCACGTACCAGCCGAGTTTGAGCTTCTTCATCCTGCCCCCATTCTGACACAAAGCAAAAGGGCGGCCGCCGGGCCGCCCGATGGGTCAAAAAGAAGCTACTTGTCGAGCAGACGGAGCAGACGGGTCTTGATCTGCTTTTCCGAAAGGCCGTCGAAGCGCATTCCCTTGGCGCGCTCGGCCAGCTCGTAGACCTTGTGAACGTGCGACATGGCAACCCGGAAGGTAACGGGCTTGCCGCCCACCTTGATGGTCACCTTGCGCAGGTTGGGGGCCTGCCAGTGCTTGTGGATGCCGGTGGTCTTGCGGCCGACGCCGCCCAGGCGCTTGGCCTTACCGCGCTGGGTGATTTTACGGGCCACACCGGGCCGTTTTCCGCTTATTTCGCATACTCTCGACATATGGTCCTCCGGGAACGCTTCGGCCACCGGCCAAAGCCAGCAAACGCCAGTGTACCATACTCGCCCGCCCGCGTGCTAGACTCTCACCATGCCCACCGTCCTGATCCCGCTTTTGCTCGCCGCCGACCAGATCAGCAAACTATGGGCGCTGCGTGCTCTGGATCCGGTGCCGCGGCCCTTCCTGCCCGGGCTCTACCTGACTTTGGTGCACAATACCGGCGTCGCCTTTGGGCTGCTCAAGGGCAACCCCTTCTGGCTGGGAGTGCTCAGTATTACCG
>JALVWZ010000018.1 GCA_027023115.1 Thermaceae bacterium | reverse complement strand
ACGCTCAGCCTGATCCTGCCGGCGGCCAAGGGCGGCATCATCACCGGCCTGCTGCTGGCGCTGGCGCGGGCGGCGGGCGAAGCGGCGCCTTTGCTCTTCACCGCCTTCGGCAACCAGTTCCTTTCCTTCGACCCCTTGGGGCCGATGGACAGCCTGCCGCTGAAGATTTACGTTTACGCCATCTCGCCTTACGAAGACTGGGTAAAACAGGCCTGGGGGGCGGCGCTGTTGCTGGCGCTGCTGCTGATGCTGACCAACTTTCTGGCCCGGAGGGCCATGCGCAAGAGATAAGGAGGCGCCGTGGAACTGCGAATGGAGACCCGCGACCTGTCCATCTACTACGGCACGAACGCCGGCGTGAAGGGCGTCAGCCTGCCCATTCACGACCACCGGATCACGGCGTTGATCGGCCCCTCGGGCTGCGGCAAGACCACCTACCTGCGCGCCCTCAACCGGATGCACGACCTCAACCCCATCGTGCGCATCGAGGGCGACGTCTTGCTAGACGGCGAGAGCATCTACGCGCCCAAGGTGGACCCGGTGGTCATCCGCCGCCGCGTGGGAATGGTCTTTCAAAGGCCGACCCCCTTCCCGACGATGAGCATCTTCGACAACGTCGTAGCCGGCCTGCGCCTCATCGGGGTCAAGGACCGCCGCCGGCTGGCGGAGGCGGCGGAGCGGGCCCTGGACCAGGCGGCTTTGTGGGACGAGGTCAAAGACCGCCTGCGCGAGCCGGCGGTGGGCCTTTCCGGCGGCCAGCAGCAGCGCATTTCCATTGCCCGGGCGCTGGCGGTGGAGCCGGAGGTCCTCTTGATGGACGAGCCCACCAGCGCCCTCGACCCGATCTCCACCCAGGCCATCGAGGACCTGCTGGTCAGGCTCAAGGAGCAGGTGACCGTGGTCATCGTCACCCACAACATGCAGCAGGCGGCGCGCGTTTCCGATTACACCGCGTTCTTCCTGAATGGCGAGATGATCGAGTTCGGCCCCACCGAAAAGATCTTCACCAACCCCGCCGACGAGCGCACCGAAGCCTACATTACCGGGAGGTTCGGCTAGTGACCGAAGTACACCTGATCCGCCACGCCCGCGCCCAGCCGCGGCGGGAGGGGCTGCCTGACGAAGAACGGGCCCTGACCGCCGCCGGCGTGGTACAGGCCGAGAGGTTGCGCCGGGCTTTGGAAAAGATAGGGGTTCGCTACGAGGTCATCTGGACCAGCCCGCTGCTGCGCTCCCGCCAGACCGCCGACGCGCTGGCCCCGCTGGCCGAGGCGGTAATCGAAGAACCGGCCCTGGCCGGTGGCTGGGGACCAGAGCTGCTGCAAAGGCTGCGGGTGCGCGGCGGGCGGGTGGCGCTGGTGGCTCACGAGCCCGATTTGAGCGCCGTGGTGGCGGAGCTGCTGGGCGGACCGGCGGAGGCCTATCCCTTCAAGAAGTCGGGCCTCTATGCGCTGCGGTTCGGTAAGCAGGTGCAGCTGCGCTACGTGCTCACGCCGGGGTTGCTGCGCCGTCTACTGGGCGGCGACGATTAGGCGGCGGCCGAAGACGCGCCGGAAGAGGGCGGCGTCTTTCTGGGTTTCCCAGGCTTCCACCCAAGCGTTGTGCGGGCCCCGCAGGCGCAGGGTCACGCTTTCCGAAGACACTTCCACCGCCAGTTCGTTCACGCGGCCGCTGCGGGCGCGCTCGAGGTGTTCCGCCAGGCGCAGCATCACGGCCAGCCTGGCCAGTAACTCTTCGTCGCCGTCCGCCAGCAGCGCCCCGTAGGCGCCGGAGCGCGGTTTTCCCTTGCGGTGGTAGCGCACCAGCAGCGCCAGCAGAGCCTGTTCGCGGTGGCTCCAGCCGCCGAAGACGTGGTTCAGCACCAGGTAGGCGCCGTGTTTGTGGTGATCGTAAAAGTCTATTCCCAGGCCGATGTCGTGCAGGCGGGCGGCGGCGTCGAGCAACTCGCGGCTGGCGGCGGGCAGCCGGTGTAGGGGTTCCAGGCCGCTCCAGAGGGCGGCCGCCAGCCGTCGTACACTTTTTATATGGAGCTGTTGCTGAGGAAAGCGGGCCTCGAGGTTGCGCAGGTGCAGCTCGCGCACGTCGGCCGGCAGGTGCGGCGCGGGCAGGAAGTGGCGGAAGAAGGCCCCCTCGCGCACGCCGAAGCCGGAGATCGTGACCTCGTCGTAGCCGCTTTGCTCGAGCAGGGTCAAGTAGACCAGCGCGCCGGCGTGGATCACATCGGCGCGGTCGGCCGAAAGGCCGCTCACGCGCCGTCTTTGGGCGGCGCTCATCCCCAGCAGCCTTTCGCCAAGGGCCGCCAGGTCGCCGGCTTGCAGGCGGTAGCCATGCAACTGTTCCAGCGGGTAGCGGTGCTGCCGCTGGACGGCGCGCGCCAGGTTGCGGATGGTGCCGCCCATGGCAATCAGCGGCGCCCGCTTTTGGCTCATCTCTGCGGCCGCTTCGCCCAGCAGGGAAAGCACGTGGCGGCGCAGCTTTTTCACCTCGCGGGCCCGGGGCGGATCGTGGTCGAAAAAGCGCTCGGCCAGCCGCACCGCTCCCAGCGGGTAGGCGCGGCCGCCGGCGAAGCGGCGCTCCTCCAGCCGGCTCACCTGGGCGCTGCCGCCGCCGAGGTCCATCACCCAGGCGTCCGCCACGTCGAAGCCGCCGGCGACCGCCAGCGCGCCGTAGGCCGCTTCTTCTTCGCCGCTCAGGACCCGCAGCGGCACGTCCATCAGCCGCGCCGGCTCCAGCAGCTCGGCGCCGTTCTCGGCCGAGCGCACCGCGCTGGTGGCGAAGGCGTCGAGGCGCTCCAGGCCGGTAGCCGAGGCGTAGTCGCGCACCGCCGCCAAGAAGCCAAGCGCCCGTTGCAGCGCCGCCGGCGCCAAGCGGCCGGTGGCCGCCAGACCCTCGCCGAGACGCACCGGTTCGCGCAGCTCGTCCACCAGCCGGTAGGACTCGCCCGGGCGGTACTCGTAGACCACCAAACGGGCGGTGCCCGACCCCACGTCGACTATTCCCACGCGCGCCATGCCCCAGCCTACCGCGCCGCCGGAGGGGCCCGTGCGGCTTAGTCGTGAGCGGTCTTGGTTCCGCTTCAACTACCGGGTGTTGCTCACCGCCCGTCGCCACGACGTGCCGCTCTTGGAAAAACTGCGCTACCTGGCCATCTTTGCCAACAACGCCGACGAGTTCTTTTCGGCCCGCATCTACCGCGTCTTTCAGGAGGCGCGCGCCGCCCGTCGGGTGCCGCGTTCCTACCGGGCGCTCCTGCGCGAGGTGCAGCAGTACGCCGCCGAGGCGGCCGGGCTCTACGCCGAGCTGCGGGGGCAACTGGCGGCAGCCGGCATAGAACTGCTCACCCCAGACGAGCTGACCCCCACCGAGCAGCGCTACTTTGGCGCTTACCTGGCCGAGGTGGTGGCGCCGCAGACCGACCTCCTCGACGCCGCCGCCATCGGCGACCTTTCCTCCGGCGCCCTCTACTTCGCCGCCGGGCACCGCCGCCTGCGTTACCTGCTGCGGCAGCCGGCGCAGCGCCGTTTTTTGCCGGTGCCGGGGCGGGAGGGCGCTTTCGTGCGGCTGGGGGAGCTGATTCGCTGGCGGAGCGACCTCTTCCTCCCGCGGCCAATGCCGATGTACGAGCTGCGGCTGACCCGCATTGCCCAGCTCGAGGCCGAGCGGCTCGATTGGGAAGAACTGCCGCTGGCGCTGGAGAGCCGCCTCGACGGCAGCCCCAGTCGCCTGGAGCTGGAGAGCGGCTTTCCCTGGCGGACGGCCATCGCCCGCAGCCTCGGCTTGCTCGCCGAAGAGGTGTTCGTTCTGCCCCCGCCCCTCGACCTGCGCGCGCTGTTCGAGCTGGCCGACCTGCCCCGGCCGGAATTGCGCTGGCCGCGGGTGCGCCTGCGCCGGCGGCGCGGGTTTTCCCACGACCCGCTGGGTTTTTTACGAGAGCGCGACCTGACCCTCTACCACCCCCTCGACGACTACCAGCAGGTGGTCGAGTTCGTCCGCGCCGCCGCCGCGGAGCCGGGCCTGGACAGACTAGCGGCCACCCTCTACCGCGTCGGCCAGGAAAACCCGATTATCGAGGCCCTCATCGCCGCCGCCGACCGCGGCAAGCGGGTGGAGGTATTGCTGGAGGGCCGGGCCCGCTTCGACGAGCTGGTGAATCTCTACTGGCGGCTCAAGCTCGAGGGCCACGGGGTGCGGGTGCTCGACTACCCGCCGGGCAAGAAGGTCCACGCCAAACTCTTCTTGGCTGCTGGCGGCCGCGGCGCCGTCGCCCACCTGGGCAGCGGCAACTACAACCCCAAGAACGGCGCTCTCTACAGCGACGTTTCTTACCTGACCGGCCGCAGCGAGCTGACCGACGACGTGGCCCGCTACTTTTCGGCGCTGCGTCGCGGCGCGGAGCCGCGCCTGCACCTCTTGCAAAGCGGCCCGGCCGCCCGCAGCGCCATGCTCGGCGAGATTTCCGCCACCGCGGCGGCGCGCGGGCGGATAATCGTCAAGGTCAACCACCTGACCGACAAACGCCTGCTAGCGGTGCTGGGCCGGGCCGCCGACGCCGGCGCAAAGGTAGAGCTGCTGGTGCGCTCCACCCTCACCGAGCTGCACCCGCGGGTGCGGGCGGTCAGCCTGGTGGGCCGCTACCTGGAACACGCCCGCGTCATGGCCTTTCGATACGGCGGTGAGCTGCGCGTATGGGCGGGCAGCGCCGACTGGATGGAACGCAACTTCGAGCGGCGGCTGGAGGTCTTCTTCCCAGTCCTGGAGCCCGCGGACCGCCTGCGCCTCTGGCGTTTGCTCAACTACCAGCTGCGTGACGACGCGAACGCCTTCGTGCTGGCGCCCGACGGCTCCCAGCGCCCTCGCTGGGGCGGGGCGCGTAACTCGCAAATGCGCAGACTCTAGCCAGCTTGGTATGATTGAACGGATGCGCTTGCGCAACGTCGTGGCCGTACTTTTCGCGGTTTTGGCAACCGCGGCTATCTGGCTTGGTTGGACAGGTAGCGTTTGGTTGTCGCTAGTGGCGGTTTTGCTCTTTGGTCTAGCTTGGGGAGGGGTTGCCGCCAGCGCGTTGGGCACCGGGTTGCTGGCGCTGCCAGTTTTGCGTGGCGACGCCGGCGCAGCCGTGCCGCTAGCCACCGCTCTGGCCACGGGCGGCTTGCTGGGGGTATGGCTGAGGAGGCGCATGAGAGCTCTCGAGCACGACAGGTCGTGCTTGCATGAAGGTTTGCACACGGTGCTCGGCGCCGCATATCGCGCCAGCCGTTACGAGGACCCAGACGAGCTTATGCGCCATTTGCCCGAGTTCTTCGCCGGTCGTAGCGACCGTCGACTCTACGTCTTCAAGGTTAGTTCTGGCAAAGTCGAGAGTCTGGGAACCGACTGTGAGCTGTGCGATCCCGCATTGTTGAGGCAAGCTCTGGAGAACGGCGAGCCGTACTACCGCGAAGGGAAAAAGAGTATATATCTGTTACCGCTTTGCGATGGCTACGTGGTTGGAGTAGAGGCGGACGGGCCATTGTGCGAAGACGAACGTGACCTGGCCAAGGCGTTTACCGATATGGCTTGCGTCATGCGGGAGCGGCAATTGAAGGCCGCCGAGGCGCGATACTTTGGGCAGCTGCTAGCGGCAATGGCCTCGAGCGACCGCTTGGAGGTCGCCATGGAGGACGTTTTGCAAAAGGTGCTGCCCGTAGTTGGGGCAACTTCGGGGGCGGTGTTGATGTTCCGCAGCGGCCGCTTCGAGGCGTTGGCGAGGGCGGGCAACATTCCCCCGGTAGAGTTGGCCCTGCTAAAAAAGGGGCTGCCTCCGGTATGGGGTGGCATCTGGCAGACTTACGTCAACCATCGCCCCATGTACGTCGAAGACTACGAGAGCTTTGAGCTGCGGGTGCCCGAAGTCTACGACTCGGGTATTAGGGCAATAGCCCACCTGCCCGTTTCCGGAGGGCGGCGGGCGCGCATCGTGATGGTAGTACAAGACGAAAAACCGCATCCTTGGACTCGGCAGGAGCGCGCCTTCCTGGAGCAGACCGCCCGCGGCATGGGGTTGATGGCCGAACAATTTGTGGTGCGAGAGCGGCTCAACGCCCTGCTGCGTCTGGAACGGGAAGTCATGAGCCTTTCTCTAGAAGGGGCCTATGAAATATTGATGAAGCACGCCGTTAGGTTGGTTCCCGGCGCCGAGGCGGGGAGTTTGTTGGTACGCAGCGACGATGGCCGCTATAGTTACGTGGCGGCGCTTGGTTACGACTTGGAAGGTCTGCGCTCGATCCGCTATTCGCTCGAGGACCTGCGCGATTTTTGGTATCACGCCGGAGCCGACAATTGGTCGGATGGAGAACCGCGGGTGATCTCGACAAGCGTTCAGGACATAGCCAGCGTCAGCTACAAGACGGCGCCCATGGAAGTAATAGACCCTGCCGGCAGGGTGCGGGAAATCAGAGCCAATATTTGTTTTCCCATCGTCTATCAAGGAGAGGTGCTGGCGGTGATGAACCTCGACGCCTTCTCCGACGCCGATGCCTTCGACGACGAGTCGGTAGAGGTGGCGCGGCTGTTTGCGCAACAAGCCGCCCTTCTCCTTCACGAGCAGCACTACCGCGAGCTCTTGGAGCGCTCCGCCCATAGCGACCCGCTCACGGAGTTGCACAACCGCCGCGCCTTCGACGAAGATTACGCCGCTGCCTGGGCAAGAGCCAAGCGCTACGGGTATCCGCTGGCCGTCCTCATCATGGACCTGAGCGGGTTCAAGGCCGTCAATGATACCTTCGGCCACGTTGCGGGCGACCGTGTGCTGCGCCAGGTAGCCGCGGTCTTGCTGCAAAACTCGCGTGACGGCGATAGGGTCTACCGCTGGGGCGGCGACGAGTTCGCTATTCTGCTGCCTCATACAGACCTGAGCGGGGCGGTAAAGGCAGCCCAACGTTACACCGCCGCCTTGTCGGGCGTTTGCGTCGATGACGTTTGCGTTAGCGCCAATAACGGCGCCGCCGCTTACCCCGAAGACGCCGAGGATGCCGAACAGCTCTTAAAGCTGGCGGACTCGCGCATGTACAAGGCCAAGGCGGCGGGGTTGGTGGTAGAGCCGCAGCAGTAAAACTCTAAAGTTCTTCGATTTTCGTCAAACGGCCGTCACGCAGGTGCAAAACGCGCTGCGCGCGGGCGGCAATCTGCAAATCGTGCGTGACCAGCACCAGCCGGCGCTCACCGCTGGCGTGCTCGAGCAGCAGGTCGAGTACCTGAGCCCCCGCAGCCGAGTCGAGGTTGCCGGTAGGTTCGTCGGCGAAGAGAACCGCCGGTTCCAGCGCCAGCGCCCGGGCGATGGCCACCCGCTGTTGTTCGCCGCCGGAAAGCTGGTTGGGGCGGTGGTCGGCGCGGGCCGCCAGGCCCATCTTTTCCAGCAGCGCCAGCGCCCGCTGGTTGCGCTCGCTACGGCCTACGCCGGCCAGCAGCAGCGGAAAAGAAACGTTTTCCAGCGCGGTCAACGTCGGCAGCAGGTTCCAGCTCTGGAAGACGAAGCCGGCGTGCCGCAGGCGGACGTCGGCGCGGCCGTCCTCGTCCAGCGTTTCCAGCTTGGCGGCGGCCAGCTCCACCGAGCCGGCGCTGGGGCGGTCGAAGCCGGCCAGCAGGTTGAGGAGAGTCGTCTTGCCGGAGCCGCTGGGGCCGACCACGGCGGTGGCTCCCGGGGGAAAATCGTAAGTAAAGTCGGCGAGCGCGGTAATAGTCGCCTCGCCCTGGCGGTAGTGCTTGCTGAGGTGTTCGGCCCTGAGCATCAGATCCTCCCCAGGGCCTCGGTCACCGGAATGCGGCTGGCGTTGCGAGCCGGGATGAGGCCGGCAATCAGGCCGAGGGCCAGGGCGATGCCCATCGAGAAGAAGACCAGCCGCGGGGTGACCGCCGAGAGCGCCAGCCCCACCGCGTGCTGGGTGTAGAGGTTGATCAAAGCCGAACCAACGTAGCCGGCGATGACGCCGCTAATGCCGCCGGCCAGCGCCAAAAAGAGCGCCTCGGAGAGCACCAGGCCAAAGATGAAGCGGCGGCGGGCGCCAATGGCGCGCATCACGCCGAACTCGCGGGTCCGTTCGTAAACGCTCATCATCACCGTATTGGCCACCAACAGGCCGCCCACCACCAGCGCCACCAGGCTGATGCCGAAACGGATCAGGTCGCCAATGCGCATGGCTCGCTCGGCAAACTTGAGGGCTTCGGTGGTGCTTTGGGCGTCGATGCCGGGGATGGCCGCCTCGAGTTTCTGCGCCACTTCTTCCGGCTTGGCGTCGGGATCGAGCTGCACCAGGAAGACGCCGTAGTTCTTGGTTCCCAAAACCTTTTGCAGTGTTCGCAAGGGTACGAAGATGAAGCTGTCGAGCATACTGCCGGCCGGTTTGAGGACGCCCACCACCGGCAGTTTCACCTCGCGGCTGAGGCGCAGCTCCCTGCCCATGGTCAGGTGGTTCAACTCGGCCTTCTTCGAGCCGACGACGGCGCCGTTGGGGTGCGGGTCGATCCTCCCCGCGGCCACCTGCGCCTTCGGGTAGAAGTCGCGCGGGTCGGCCCCCGGCGGCAGGCCGTAGAACAAGAAGCTGCTGGCCGGGTCGAAGCCGCCGCGGAACATGACCACCGCCGGGATCACCTTCTTGATGCCCAGCTCGGGCGCCAGCTGTTTTATCTGATCGAACATCTGCGGTGGCAGCTCCGGCAGCGGCGGGCTGAAGGCGTCGGTTCCCTCGGCCACCACGCGAATCTGCGGGCCCATGTTGCCCATCTCGGCGGCCAGGGCGTGCCGCAGCCCTTCGCCGAAAGAGAGGAAGAGAACCATCGAGGCCGTGGCCACGGCTATCCCCAGCCAGGTAAAGGTGCTGCGGGTAAGCCGGGCGGTCAGGTTGCGCCAAACGAGAACCAGGAGTTCCACAGGCGAAGTTTAACGCAGCCGACGTGAATAAAAGTAGAGCGCGGTATAATCCCGCATGATGACGACCGCCGAGATACGCGAAAAATACCTGCGTTTTTTCGAGGAGAAGGGGCACTTGCGGTTGCCCTCCTTCAGCCTCATTCCCGAGGACGACCCAACACTCCTCTTCACCGTAGCCGGCATGGCTCCGCTCAAGCCTTACTTCATGGGCGCCAAGCCGGTCTTTCCCGGCCACGAGGGCGAGCACCGGCGGGTTACCACCTGCCAGAAGTGTCTGCGCGTGGGCGACATCGAGAACGTCGGCCGTACCGCCCGGCACAACACCTTCTTCGAGATGTTGGGTAACTTCTCCTTCGGCGATTACTTCAAGCGCGAGGCCATCGAGTGGGCCTGGGAGTTCGTGACCGACTCCAAGTGGCTGGGGCTCGAGCCGGAGCGCCTCTACGTTACCGTCTACAAAGACGACGAAGAAGCCTACGAGATCTGGCGCGACGTGGTGGGAGTCCCCGAGGAGCGCATCAGCCGCTGGGACGAAGACGAAAACTTCTGGCCCGCGAACGCCATCAGCCAGGGCCCCAACGGCCCCTGTGGCCCTTGCAGCGAGATCTTCTACGACCGCGGCCCCGGTTACGGTAGCCCCGACGAGACCGGCCCCAACACCGGTTCGGGCGACCGCTACGTGGAGATCTGGAACCTAGTCTTCACCCAGTACAACCGCTCCGGTCCCATCCCCGGCGAGGGGGTGCTGGAGCCCCTGCCGCAGCGCAACATCGACACCGGCATGGGGCTCTACCGGGTAGCGGCCATATTGCAAGACGCCGCCGACTTCTACGACACCGATACCTTCCGCCCCCTGATAGACCGGGTGGCCGAGATTTCGGGGGTGCCCTACAAGGGAGCTGCCAGCGTCAGCCACCGCGTCATCGCCGACCACGTAAGGGCGGTAGTGGCCGCCCTGGCCGACGGAGCCACCTTTTCCAACACCGGTCGCGGCTACGTCATCCGCAGGCTCCTGCGTCGCGCCGTGCGCCACGGCTACCTGCTGGGCGTCAAGGAGCCCTTCATCCACGAGCTGGCGCCGCTGGTCGCCGATCTCTTGGGCGACTTCTACCCGGAGATGCGTGAGCAGCTGAGCAGCGTTCAGGGGGCGATCAGGGCCGAGGAGGCGCGCTTCCTGGAAACGCTCGAGTCCGGCATCCGCCGCCTGGAAGCGTTGCTCGCCAGCCTGGGCGAGGGCGAAGTGCTCCCCGGCGAGGAGGCCTTCCGCCTGCACGATACCTACGGATTCCCCCTCGACCTGACCGAGGAGATCGCCGCCGAGCGCGGCGTGCGGGTGGATCGCGAGGGCTTCGAGAAGGCCATGCGCGAGCAGGTGGAGCGGGCCCGCGCCGCCAGCGCTTTTTCGGGCGAGGTCTTCGCCACCGAAGCGGCGGCGCTGGAGCGCGTTTTCGAGGACCACGGCGCTACCGAGTTCACCGGCTACGAGCGCCTGGAAGACGAGGGGCGGGTCTTGCTCATCCTCCAGGGAGAGGTAGAGCTGGACCGCCTGAGCGCCGGCGCGGGCGGGCAGGTGGTTCTGGACCGCACCCCCTTCTACGCCGAGGGCGGCGGCCAGGTAGGCGACTCGGGCGTGCTCGAGTGGCCCGGCGGCCGCGCCCGGGTGCTGACCACCAAAAAGAGCAAGCAGGGACTGCACCTGCACCAGGTGGAGGTCGAGGAAGGCGAGCTGACCGTCGGCGCCGAGGTGCGCGCGGTCGTGGACCCCAAGCGGCGTTGTACCGAGAAGAACCACACCGCCACCCACCTGTTGCACGCCGCCTTGCGGGCGGTGCTGGGAGGGCACGTGCGCCAGGCGGGCAGCCTGGTGGCGCCCGACCGCTTGCGTTTCGACTTTACCCACGGTGCGCCGCTTAGCGACGACGAGGTGCGGCGGGTAGAGCTCTTGGTGAACCGCTGGGTCCAGGCCGACTTTCCGGTCAGCTGGACGTTCATGCCCCTCGCCGAGGCCAAGAAAGCCGGGGCGATGGCCCTTTTCGGCGAGAAGTATGGCGAGACGGTGCGGGTGGTCAGGGTCGAGGGCAGCCCCGATACCAGCGGTATTCTCGAGGCCGAGGTGCGCTCTATGGAGCTCTGTGGCGGTTGCCACGTGCGCCGCACCGGCGAGATCGGCTACTTCGTCATCGTTGCCGAAGAGGCGGTTTCCGCCGGCGTGCGCCGTATCGAAGCGTTCACCGGGGAGGCGGCGGTGCGCTTCGCCCGTGACCTGCTCGACCGCACCACGGCCCTGGCCCGCGAGCTGGGCACCGCGCCGGCGCAGCTGGACCAGCGTATAGGAAAGTTGCAGCAGGAGCTCAAGAACCTGAAGCGCGAGAACGAGCGCCTGGCCGCCGAGCTGGCGCGGGCGCAGCTGGGTGGCGGGAGCGGCCCGGAAGTGAGCCGTGCCGGCAAGTTCAGTTATCTGGCGGTGGAGCTGGCCGGTTTGGACGCGGCGGCCCTGCGCCAGGCGGCCGACGAGCTGCTGGAGCGCCATGGAGTCGATCTGGTGGCCGTGGGATCCGGCGGCAACCTGATAGTCAAGGTCTCCAAACGGGCGGTCCGGGAGGGTCTGGACGCCGGGCGGGTCATCAAGGACCTCGCCGGCCGCGCCGGCGGGCGTGGCGGTGGCCGCGCCCAGATGGCGCAGGGGGGCGGCTTCGACCTGGAAAAGGCGTTCGCTGCGTTGCCGGAAGCGCTGGCGGAGTAAGCGTAGAAAACCACGAAAAGCGCCCGGCTCAGCCGGGCGCTTTTCGGGAAAGGAGGTGGTGCGCTTTCGCGCGTATTCCAGGAGCAATAGGTGGGGGATTAGCTCCGTAACTTCACATTAGCGCTCGTTGCTATCCATGAGTACCCTCAAATGAGGGTATTGGCCCATTTGCTAGCATGGGTTCGTGAAGGTGTTGGGTCTGGACGTGGGCGACGCCCGCATTGGCGTGGCGGTGGCCGAAAGGGGCCGCCCCTTTGCCTTTGGCCGCGGCTGGATAGAGCGCCGCGGCCGCGAGGCCGACGCACGGGCGGTGGCCGAGCTGGCGGCCAGCGAGGGGGCCGAGCTTATCGTGGTAGGCATTCCCCGGCTGACCAGCGGCGGCGAGGGAGCCCAGGCGGCCAAGGTGCGCCGCTTCGCCGCCGCCCTCGAGGCCCTCGGCTTGCGGGTGGTCTTTGCCGACGAGCGCTTTACCACCCGCCTGGCGCAGGGCCGTATTTCCCACCTGCCCAAGAAAAAGCGCCAGCAGAAGGGCCGCCTCGACGAAGCGGCGGCGGTGGCCATCCTGGAAGGCTACCTGGAGCAAAGCGGTGAGTGAAAAAGCCCCGGACATCACGCCCAGGCGGCCGCGCCGGCTCTGGCTCTTACTGCCTCTTTTGCTGCTGGTGGCGGCGGGCGCGGCGGCTTGGTGGGTTTCCTGGCTGCTGGGTCCCACCGGAGCCAGCGCCATCGTCCAGATCCCGGACGGGGCCGGAGCGCAGACCGTCGGCCGGGTGCTGGAAGAAAACAAACTGGTTCGCTCGGGGCGCACCTTCGCCCTCTATGCCCGCTGGCGTGGTCTGGCCGGCAAGTTGCAGAGCGGATACTACAAACTCGAGGGCAAAGGCGCCGCCGCCATCCTGCGCGACCTTACCGGCAGCGGCAAGCAGGTGATGGTGCGGCTGGTCTTCCCGGAGGGCTGGCGGGCGGTAGACTACGCGGCCCGCCTGGACCAGGCCGGCTTTGACGGCGCCGGCTTTTTGCAAATCGTGCGCCACCCGCCGGCGGAGTGGACGCCCAAGTACGTCGCCGGCCCGACGCTGGAAGGCTACTTGTTTCCCGACACCTACGACCTGCCAAAAGGAGCCGACCCGGCCCTGATCGTAACCGTCATGCTGCGCCGTTTCGACCGCGAGGTTACTCCCGAGCGGGTAGCGGCGGCTGAGGAGCTGGGCCTGAGCATTCACGGCTGGGTTACGCTGGCCTCCATAGTCCAGGCCGAAGCCGGCAGCGCCGCGGAGATGCCGCTCATCGCCGGCGTCTTCCTGAACCGGCTCGAGGCCGACATGCCCCTGCAGTCAGACCCCACCGTGGCCTACGCCCTCGGCAAGAAACTGCCCGAGCTGGACAGGGCCGCGGGCGACTTTAGCGTCGACTCGCCCTACAACACCTACCTCCACCCGGGTTTGCCGCCGGGCCCAATCTGCAACCCGGGCTCCGAAGCGCTGGCGGCGGTCCTGCACCCCGTGCGCAGCGGGAAAAACGGCCTGCCCAACTTCTACTTCTTCCACGCTCACGGCAAGCTCTACCTGAGCAGCACCTTCAGCGAGCACCTGCGCAAGCTCAATCGTTACTACTACTAGCCCGCTCCACCAGCAATAGCGGCAGACCGCCGGGGGAGGCGTAGGCGGCCAGCTTTCCCCAGGGGACTGAGCGCGTCCAGGCTGGTTGCAGGTCGAACTCGCGTAGCCGCTCCACCTCGGCGGCCGCGTCGCGCACGGTCAGCGCCAGCATGGCGGGCGTGTCCAGCTCCGGTGAAAAGGCCAACACCAGCCTCTTCCCGGCTTCGTCCGCCAGCTCGGTCCATTGGGTGACTTCGTCGCTAAACACTTCCCGCAAACCCAGTTGTTTTTCGTACCAGGTAACGCTGGTGGGCGGGTCCACCACCGGGTAGACCGGACCCAGCACCTGCGCCTGGCCGCGGGTGGTGGCTGGTTGCGGCGGCGGCGCGTAGGCCAGCGGGTTTCCCTCGGCGTCCTGTAGCGGCCCCGTACCGGCAAGAACCGCCTCGAGGCTGGTATCTTCCCCTTCCGCTATCCACAGCTCCGGTCCCCGGGCCGGCACCAGGCGGGCGTGTTCGGCTTCCAGTTCGCAAAGCGAGTAGCCGAGCACCTGAAAAAAACCGACGTCGCCACGGGCGTCGGAGCTGGTGAGGGAAACGGCCACCAGTCGCATCCGCTTCCATCATAGAACAAGGCGCGGGCGCCCCCAGAAGAGGCGCCCGCAGACGATGCTTGGGAGGTTAGGCGGTGGCTACCGCCGCCTGCTGGCGCGAGCGTTCCCACATCTGCCAGAGGTAGACGGCAACGAAAACGGCAATACCGATGGCGTCGTTGACGAGCGGAGTGGTCAGTAGCAGGTAACCGGCCACCATCATGGCGATGCGGGCTGTCCAGCCGATTATTCCCTGCATGCGCGTCAGCATGTAACCCTGGTTACCGATTACGAAGAAGGTCATCCCGATAAAGCCGGTGAGGACTACCCAAATGCCCTCTAGCGGACTGCTCAGCTTGAGCAGCAGGAGCTGCGGATAGAAGATGAAAACGTATGGCAGCAAAGCGGTGCGCATGTCGTAGCCAAAGCCCTGGAAGCCGGTCTTGACCGGGTCGCTGCGGGCTATGGCTGCGGCTGCGTATGCCGCCAGACCTACTGGTGGCGTATCGTCCGCCAGGATGCCGAAGTAGAAGACGAAGAGGTGAATGGCCACCAGCGGCACGTCCAGGCCGTGGTGCTCGGCAATGGTCCGCAGTACCGGCGCTACCAGCGAGGCCATGACGATGTAGTTGGCCGTCGTTGGCAAGCCCAAACCGAGGAGCAGCGAGGCAAGCATGGTGATGAAGAGAGCAATGAGCAAGTTGCCGCCCGATATGCTTTCGACGATCTGGGTCAGGCCGTAGCCGACGTTGGTAATGGCCACCATGCCCACGATTATGCCGGCGGCGGCGGTGGCTACGGCAATGGTGCTCATGTTGCGGCCAGCGGCCTCCAGGCCCTCGAGAACGTCGGTTATGAAGAGCTTGAGAGACTCGGCTAGGGGGATGCCCAGTTTGCTACCGGTGAAAGCCACCATGATTATGCCAACCACCAGTACCAATATCGATGTGTACATTACGTCGAGGTGTTTGAATTCGATAAAAACACCCTTCGTAATCATGAGTTGATGGTTTTGCAGACCGGGCACACCAAACTGATATAGGGCGAACGCCAAAACGAAGGTTATCGTCGAGGCGATTAGCAGGTGCCCCTTGTTGCGCAATGCGAACTGGAAGAACATCAACGTCATCAACAAGAACATCGCGTTGAGCGCTGAGCGCGAGGGCGTGTGCTGCAAGGCTACCAGTTCGTAAAGTAGCCAGACTATCGGCATCAAGTAGTGCAGGCCCGAAACCAGGGTGTCTTTGAAGGGCGGCAGCTCGCTCTTGGGAAGGCCCTTGAGGCCCAACTTGACCGCTTCCAGGTGGACCACTAAGAAGAGGCCGAAATAGGTGAGCACTGCTGGTATGAAGGCATAGATGATCAGCTTGGAGTAGGGCATCTGCAGGAAGTCGGCCATAATGAAAGCCGCGGCGCCCATCACCGGGGGCATCAACTGGCCGTTGACCGACGAGGCGACCTCCGTAGCGCCTGCCTTTTCGGGCGGATAGCCCACCCGCTTCATCAGCGGAATGGTAAAGGTGCCGGTGGTTACCACGTTGGCGATGGACGAGCCGGAAATGATGCCGGTAAGCATGCTGGCGATCACCGCCGCCTTGGCCGGACCGCCGCGGTAAGAGCCTAGGCCGGCGTAGGCCAGGTCCACCAGGTATTTGCCGGCGCCGGCTTTGTCGAGCAGGGCGCCGAAGAGCACGAAGAGGTAGACGAAGGTTGCCGAAACTCCAAGCGGTACGCCCCAAAAGCCCTGGTCGGTGAGGTAGAGCTGCTGCATGATGTTGTCCCAGGTGGCGCCGTTGTGCAGGTAGAGGATATCAGGCAGCTGGATCTTGATGATGCCGGCCGGACCGGTCATGGCGTAGAGAATCATCAACCAGGCGATAGACATTAGCGCCGGACCGACCACGCGCAGACCGGCAATGGTTAGCACGAAGAGGGTCAGAGTTCCCAGAACGATGTCGCGGGTGGTGGGTACGCCGCCCTGGTAAACGATGATCTGCTCCAAAAAGATCGGGATGGCCAGCGCCCCCGCCAGACCGGCAGCCAGTATTAGCCAGTCGTACCAGGGGATGTACTTGGTGGGGCCTTTGATGGGTACTCGCGGCGCGATTACCAGCCCGGCCGCAATAACCAGCGCCATAATCACTAGCAAGTTGACGCTTACGTCATACTGGCCCACCTGGAATACACCCAGGTTTATCTTTTGCCCAATCATAAAGTAGAGGGCATAGCCGAGGCCAATCAGGAACAGCCAAACGTCGCGACGGGCATTCTTGGATTGGTAGGCCAAGAACGCAATGGCGAAGGCGAAGGCAAGGTGCACTGCCCGCAAGACCATCGGGTCTATCTTGCCGAGCCAGGAGGCAAACAGTTGGAAGATCGACCAAGTGACCGCGATAAGGAAGATAAGGACCTTTTGCCACTTGATAGGATCGCGGCCGCCGTACTCGGTTTCCACCATCAACTGCTCGGCGTCTATGTCTGGTATGCGGGAGGAATCGTTCTTCTCCACTTCTTCTTTGCTCACGAAGTCTCCCCCTTTCTTCTAATAGAGTTTACATGAGATGAGCCCGGCCAAGTGGCCGGGCTCATCTATCCGTTCATTTCTTCTAGGACGTGATTACTTGACTGGCTGGGCGAGCTTGGGGATGGATACGCCAATCTCCTTGAAGAACTTGGCAGCGCCCGGGTGCAGCGGGATGGTCATGCCCTTGAGGGCGTTGCTGGTCTTGAAGAAGGTGCCCAGGGCCGGGTGAATCTTCTTGAAGGTGTCCACCTTGTCCTGGAAGAGGAGCTTGGCGATCTTGTAAACGACGTCTTCGGGAACGTCCTGGCGGACGATGAAGGTCGCCATCACGCCTATGGTGGCTACGGAGAGGTTCTGGCCCTTGTAGGTGTTGGGCGGAATGATGATCTGGGTGTAGTAGGGGTACTTGGCGGTCAACTTGGCGATGATGTCGAGCGGCAGCTCAACAAAGTAGGCCTTGGCAATCTCGGTCGCCTGCTGCATGGCGGCTGACTTGGCGCCGACCACGTAGAACATAGCGTCGATCTTGCCGTCCTGGAGGAGCTGGATGGCCTGGCCAGGCTTACCGTGCACGGCCTGGGCGAGGTCGTCGAAGGTCATGCCGGCGGCTTCGAAGACGCGCTTGGTGGTCTGCTCGACGCCGGAGCCGATGTCACCTACGTAAACCTTCTTGCCCTTAAGGTCGGCAAGGGTGTGGATGCCGGAGTCGGCGCCCGCCAGGATGTGCAGGAACTCGGGGTAGAGGGTGGCGATTCCGCGGATGCTCTTTACCGGCTTGCCCTGGAAGGTCTCGGTGAGGCCATTGTAGGCGAAGTAGATTACGTCGTTCTGGGCCAGGGCCGCTTGCAGTTGCCCCTTGTCGATGGCCTTGACGTTGTAGGCGGAGCCGCCGGTGGAGCGGGCGTTGGCGCGAATGCCCTGGCTGCCCAGGTTCTCGTTGATAATCTTCGCGATGCCGCTCGCGACCGGGTAGTAAACGCCAGTCATCGAGCCGGAGCCAATGGTCAGGAATGTCTTGGCCGACGCACCGAAGCTTAGTGCGAGACCCAAAAGGATTGCCAGGATATAGCTTTTTTTCATCTTCCAACCTCCTTAGGCATAGTTCATGGCATTGCCAATACACACTTTATCGCGCATTCGCCGGAATCGTCAATGACGCCACTCTCTTGTCTAGCGTAAACAATGCCATTGCGAAAGGTTTCCTCCGGGCCTCCTGGAATGAGAATGCGGCCCCGGCGAAGGCCGGGGCCGCATTTAAATACAGGTGGTCAGTCTATTGGTACTACACGGGCTGGAATTTTGATGTGCAGCTCCCGGTATAGTTTAGCGGCGCCCTTGTGAATGGGAATAGGCATGCCCTCGAGGGCCTTGTGGACGTCGAAGTATTGCTTGAGCACCGGCTTGATGCTTTTGAAGTCCTTAATCTTATCGACGAAGAGAAGCTTGGCGATGCGGTAGACAAGGTCCTCGGATAGGTCGACCGATGTGACTAGCAGAGAGTGAACCGCTACCGAGGTGAAAGGTTGTTTCTGTTTGGGATACGTCCCAGCGGGGACGGTCAGTTCTGAATAAAAAGGGTAGTTTCTCTGCAGCTTGTCCAGGTGTTCTTGGTCTATCGATAGGAAGATCACGTCACCCTTTTCGGCTGCCTGTACGAAGGCGCTGGAACCGACGGCCGCCGAGAAGAACATCGCATCGATGTCGCCATTGACGAGCATCTGCACTGCTTGGCCGGCCTTACCATGGACTGCCTCTGCAAGGTCTTTGAAACTCATTCCGTAGGCCTTGAAGATAAGCTTGGTGCTTTGCTCAGTTCCCGAACCGATATCGCCGACGTAGATTTTGCGGCCGCGCATATCAGCAACAGATCGAATCTTGGAATCGCGGCGGGCTATGATGTGGATCGGCTGCGGATAAAGGGATGCGATTCCCCGCAGCCGCTTGGTGGGCTTGCCAATTACCTTTTCGATCACTGTACCGGTATAAGCGTAGTAGCAGGTATCGTTTTGCGCCATCGCAAGCTGCTGATTACCGGTTTCGATGGCGATGACATTGAACAGCGAGCCGCCGGTGGAGATGGCGTTGGCGCGCACGTCACGCATATTGCTGTTTATGATTTGGGCGATGCCGACCGCTACCGGGTAATAAGTGCCTGTGTAGCCGCCGGAGCCGATGGTGATGAACGTCTTGGCGGGCGCCAGCGCCATTAGCGTCAGCCCCAGTAGAGCCGTGAGAACCAAGCTAACTTTCTTCATTGCCGACCTCCTGATGCGTCGTGTGCAGCGTAACTAGTGCTCACTTTAGCCGCGTTCCCGCCTGGGCGTCAAACAAGCGGGCTCATAACGCCTGTATAGCGGGGCTTAGCCCCCTTTATTTTTCGGCCGGGTTGTGCCATATTATCGGTTAATCTTGAGGGCCTCTTAGGAGGGCTTTATGAACCGACAACGGATTATAGACGCGATAGACCTGGCTCACCGGATCGTCCGGCAGCACGTGGATGTGCAGCCGGGCGAAAATGTTTTGATCGTTGCCGACCCGGAAACGGAAATGGAAATCTACCTGGCGCTGGCCGGGGCGGTGCAGTCGGTGGGGGCCGAGTACACGGTTTCGCTGATGCCTACGCGCGGGCGTGACCGGGCAACCTACCTGACGCAACCGATCGAGCGGGCGTTGGATGCGACCGACGTTCTCATCGGCGTCACCAAGGCCTCGGGCGCGCCCACTTACGCCCGCAAGGTGGCCAAGCTGCTCAAACAGAAAAAGATACGTGCCCTTTCGATGGTCATGCGTGAGCTTGACAACTACCTGAAGGGGGCCGCCACCGCCAACTACGAAGAGCTGGAGAACCTGGGCCAGCGGGTGGCCCGGTTGTGGGCCGAAGCCAAGGAGATCCACATCACCAGCGAGCGCGGCACCGACTTCCACGCCGGCGTTACCAAAGATCCGGTGATGGGTCAGCCAGTAATCGTCGAGTGCGGCCTGGCCCGCGAGCCTGGTCGTGAAGCGGCCTTCTCGGACGGCGAGGTTTCGCAAAGGCCGCTC
>JALVWZ010000017.1 GCA_027023115.1 Thermaceae bacterium | reverse complement strand
CGCGCTCTCGCCGAACGAAGCGGCAGCGAGGTGGTGGCCCGCTACCTGCACTACGGCCTGACCAGCACCGACGTAGTGGACACCGCCCAAAACTACCTCCTCAAGGAGGCGCTGGGACTCGTCCTGGCCGAGCTGGAAGGGCTCCTCGCGGCGCTGTGCGACTTGGCGGTGCGTTACAAATACACCCCGGCCATCGGCCGCACCCACGGAGTCCACGCCGAGCCGACCTCCTTCGGGCTTCGTTTTTTGAGCTTTTACGCCGCCCTCGAGCGCGACCGCGAGCGGCTCGAGCGCGCCCGCGCGAACATCGCCACCGCCGTCCTCAGCGGCTCAGTTGGCAACTACGCCCACATCCCGCCAACAGTGGAGGCCTACGTGGCCGGGCGTCTGGGTCTGATTCCCGAACCGGTCAGCACCCAGGTGGCCCCGCGCGACCGCCACGCCGAGCTGCTGGCGGCGCTGGCCGTCTACGGGGCCAACCTCGAGCGCATCGCCGTGGAGCTGCGCCACCTGCAGCGCACCGAGGTACTCGAGACCACCGAGCCCTTCCGCGAGGGGCAGACCGGCTCCAGCTCCATGCCCCACAAGAAGAACCCGGTGGCACTGGAAAACGTTTCCGGCCTCGCCCGCCTGCTCAAGTCGAACCTGCAGGCGGGGCTCGAGAACGTCGCCCTCTGGCACGAACGCGACATCAGCCACTCCTCGGTCGAGCGGGTAATCCTGCCCGACTCCACCACCCTGGCCCACTACCTCACCCGCCGCCTGACGCGGATTCTCGAGGGCCTGGTCGTACACGAAGACCGCATCCGCGCCAACCTGAACCTCACCCGCGGCCTGGTCTACAGCCAGCGGGTGCTGGGACTGCTCATCGAAAAGGGCCTCAGCCGCGACGAAGCCTACCGCATCGTGCAACGAAACGCCCTGAAGAGCTGGGAGGAAGAGCGCGACTTCGCCGAGCTCCTGGCGGCCGATCCCCAAAATCCGCTCGAGCCGGACGAGCTGGCCGCCGCCTTCGACCCCGGCTTCTACCTGCGCCAGGTCGACCACATCTACGCCCGTTTCGGGTTGTAAAATGAGTCAAAGTCGCTAGACCGCAGTTCAGCAACGCCGCGAACCAACCATGCCGGCTCTAGGTGGCTACATTCCCATAAAACCGCAGCTACGGCTCGGCCGCCCTTCCTTGGCGCGGCGGAAGGCCGGCCGTACGGCAGTCCGCGCTCTTCGCAAAGCGAGGTGAAGCATGAAGGCGATTACCTTCGACTTTTGGGGAACTCTGATGACCGCCGGCGAGGGCTACGCCGAGCAGGTGGTCCCGAAGCGCTACGAGATCTTGCTGGCCGCCAGCGACGAAGCAGGCGTGCCCGCCGGCGAGGCCGAGGTGCGCGACGCCTGGAACCAGGCCACCGGCAAGTTCAACGACGCCTGGCGCTCGGGCATCTTCATGCCGCTCGAAGACCGCGTCGCCTACGCCTTCAAGCTGCTGGGTCTTCGCTACGACCCCGACCTGATCGCCAGGGTGGCCCGCGACTTGTCCGAGGCCGGCCGCGAAGCCGACGTGATAACCCTCCCGGGAGCGCAGGAAGCCATTCCCGAGTTGGCCCGCCACTACAAGCTGGGGATAGTCTCCGACACCAGCGTTTCCGGCGGCGACGTGCTGCGCGGCTACCTCGACCGCGTCGGCCTGCTCCCCTACTTCTCCTCGTTCTCGTTTTCCAACGAAACCGGCGCGGTCAAGCCCGACCGCCGCGCCTTCGCGATAGCCCTGGAGGGCCTGGAGGCCAGCCCCAAGCAGGCCATGCACATCGGCGACATCCCGCGCACCGACATTGGCGGGGCGTTCAACGCCGGATACCCCTACGCGGTGCTCTATACCGGCCGCAGCGAGCGCGAGGGCGAGCCCGAACCAACCGCCCGCATCGCCGATCACCGCAGTTTGCTGGAGCTGCTCAAGGAGCTCGAACCAACGTAGCCTCGACCTGCCAGTAACGTCCATCGCGCCCGCGGCGACCGCCGCGGGCGAAGTGCGTTTTATCCGAAAAATAGCCTTGCACACCACTATCTATTTTTGAGATATCTGGAGACGCCACGTTCACGGCCATTTCTTTGTGACGCTTTTGTGACGGTCTCTTTCTAGGCTCAAGTTGGAGGTGACTAGCATGAAAAAAGCCATAGCCGCACTTGCATTCGCTATGTTGCTCCTCCTGGCCGCCTGCGGCGGCAGCGGCAAGGCCCCCAGCCTCTCGGTAAGCCCAACCACCGCCACCGTCACCGCCGGCGACGGGCCAACCAGCTTCAGCGCCACCCTCAGCGGCGCGAGCGGCGCCATTAGTTGGAGCCTGAGCCCCAACCTAGGCACGCTCTCTTCGAACAGCGAGCCTAACATCAGCTACACCCCGCCGGCCACCGTACCCACCGAGCAGACGGTCACCCTCACAGCCAGCGCCGCCGGTCTCAACGCCAACGCCACGATCACCATCGAACCGCGTAAGACCGACGTGAACGGCGTGGTCACCGACTTAAGCGGCAATCCGCTAAGCGGCAAGAAGGTGTTCATCCCCGGCCATCAGCTGCAAACCACGGATGACGAAGGTAAGTTCTCCTTTAGCAACGTCGTTGTCCCCTACACGGTGATCGTCGAGTATTCGTCCAGCCAATACGACGTCTATGAGGGTCTTACCCGTTCCGACCCGCGAATTTCTGCCGGAAACGGTTTGGCTGGCAGCCCTTACGGCGCTCAGGTATACGGTAGCGTCAGCAACACCACTTCGGGCAACAAGCTCGGTATTCAAGGAGCCGGCGAGGGTTGCATGTTCGCAAGAATCATAGACAGCAGCGCTGACAATACCAGTTACGACGCGAGCGTCTCCCTCTACAAGAAAACTTGCAACCTCGACGTCTACGCCCTGGAGTGGGCTAATGATGTCTATGACAACGCCGCTAACTTCGTATCCCTGGGTAAGCGCGCCGACGTCGCCTTGACCGACAACGGCAACTTTAACGGGATCGACATCCAACTTTCACAGTTGAACGCCCCCACCACCCACGACTTGAGCGTTACCCTCTCCCCGCCGAGCTCGCTTACGCCGGCTATGGTGGAGGCCATTGTCAAGCTTTCGCCCGCCGGCGTTCCGGCTTCCGGTGTCCCAACCGCCTCTTTCGACACTACAAATACGATGGTCACGTTTAAGAGCCCCAACATCAACAGCGTTAGCGACGCACGTATGACCGTTTGGGGCGCCTTCACGGATTCCGACGATAACTCCAGTATGGCTTGGGATACCGTGCCAGTCAGCAGCAACAGCATCACCATCAGCGTCCCAGAGCCCCCCGCCATCAGCGAGCCGGCAAACAACACTACCGGAGTAACCCCCGCTACCAACTTCGCCTGGAGCGGGCCCGACGACGCCTTCTACTTTGTTGAGTTCAGACATTCCAACTCTTTCGTCGTGTATATTTACACCGCTGCCAAACAAACGCACCTTCCAGACCTCAGCGCCTTCAACGTCAACTACCCGAGCAACGCCAGTTTTGACGTCCAGGTAGTGGGTTACAGCATAAACGGAATCTACGAAAGTGACCCCGATCAGTTTACCGACCCCAACAAACTGCCGCCGGGAGTTGCATTTGGATTAGCTTACTTTGGCTCTCCACTGAGCGACTCCGGTTTCATCTTGGGCAGCAAGAAGATCAGCGTCACCACCGCCAACTGAACCGCTCGCGAGGAACAGGCAAGCCGCCGGCGCTCCACGCCGGCGGCGACTTTCGTAAACCCACGTTGCGGATTACTCGGGCGGCTCCAACTCGGGGTAGGGTTCACCCCGCCGCCGCAGCACCGCCGCCTCGCGCGGGTAGGCCCACTCGAAGAGGGTGCGTCGGTATGTTTCAGGGTCGAGGCGGGGCCGGTCGTAAAGGCCGGCGGCCAAGCGCTGGCGCTGGGCCTCGAAGAGGATCACCGCCGCGGCCACCGAAACGTTGAGGCTCTGGACCATGCCCATCATGGGGATGATCACGTCGGCGTCGGCCAGCTCGGCGGCGCGCGCGCTCACCCCCCACTTCTCCGCGCCCAGGAGCACCGCCGCGGGGCGGGTGTAGTCCACCTCGCGGTAGTCCACCGCACGCTCCGAAAGATTTGCAGCATAGACGGTGAACCCGCGTTCCTTCAGGTGAGCGATGGCCTCCTCGACGTTCGGGTGCACCCGCAGGTAGACCCACTTCTCGCTGCCGCCGGAGGTGTCGTGATAGGTGGGCACCCCGCCGGTAGGGTTGACCGCGTGGGCCTCGTAGACGCCCACCGCGTCGGCGGTGCGCAGGATGGCCGAGAGGTTGTGGGGTTTGTGGACGTTCTCCATCAGTACCGTCAGGTCGGGCTGGCGCCTAGCCAACACGTCCCTGAGGCGGCGGTAGCGCTCGGGCGTCACGAGGGCATTCTAGCAGGCGCTCGGCCAGGCGTTTCGGCCTCGTGGTGGAACCCGGCTCGCCCGCCGACCACCGCTCCCAAGCCGCGCGGGCGCTATGCTGACTGCATGAGCGCTACACAAAACCGCACGAAAGTGGCCATAGTCACCGACGACGGCCGGACCGTCGCCCAGCACTTCGGCCGGGCCGCCTACTACCTGGTGGTCACCCTTGCGGACGGCGAGGCGGTGAACCGCGAACTGCGGCCGCGCGCCACGCCCCACGCCGCCGGTAACCGGCACCATCACGGACATGGCCATGAACACGGCCACGAGCACGGCACCGGCCCGGCGGCGGCTGCCCGCCACGCCGCCATGGCCGCCCAAATAGCCGACTGCCAGGTTTTGATCGCCGGCGGCATGGGCAGGGGTGCAGTTAATGCGATGGAGGCCGCCGGCCTGCGGGTGGCGCTCACCAACCTGAGCTCCATAGAAGCGGTTATAGCGGCCCTGGCCGCTGG
>JALVWZ010000016.1 GCA_027023115.1 Thermaceae bacterium | reverse complement strand
GCAAGGAGCAGAAGGAACCCAAGCAGCCGCAGATGAACAAGCCCAAGCAGGAGAAGGGAGGCAAGTAGGATGACCGTCTTACTGGCCATTTTGTGGTGGCTGCTCCTCTTCTTGGCGGCCTGGGGGCTGGCGGTGGGCATTGCCTTTGCCACCCCGCAGGAGCTGGCCATGTTGCTGGGCTTCGCCGGCTTCATGCTGATCGCCGGGAGGCTGGTCTACGGTTACGGCGGCCTGGCGGCCTTCGCCGAGGCGGCGCTGGGGGGCAAGGAGCCCGACCGCGCCCGCGCCGAAGCCGAAGCGCGGGTGCCCGAGCCGGAAAAGCTGGGCTTGGCGGCGCTGGCGGGTATGTGGCTGGCGGCGCTCGAGCCCTATCGTTACGCGTTCTACGCCGTCTACCTGCTACTCTTGCTGGTGGTCTTGGCGGGCAAGCTGGTGGTCCCGCTGCCCAGCATGTGGTCGTGGATAACTGGCACTACCCTCATCGAGGGCGTGTTTTGGGGCGCCAGCATAGTCGCTCTGCTGGTCTGGGCACTGGGCGCGGCGGCGACGGCGCTGAGCGCGCAGTTGGCGAGCAGCGCGGTTGGCGAGGCAGCCGCCGAGGGTTAGCAAAAGTTCAGTCTTCGCGGCCCCGGTGCGCCGGGGCCTTTTCCATTGGGCTGATAGCTGCAACCTCCCAACGCGTCGTTCGCAAAGTCCGGGAGGAAGCGGTACGTAGTGCGTAGTACGTGGTACGTGGGTTGTGGGATGAAAACGGTTCGTGGTGCGTGGTGCGTAGTACGTGGTAGGTGGTGAATAGGGTGTGGGATGTAGGGTGTGGGATGTAGGAAGGCCGCATTACGAGCGCGCGAAACGACATATCGCGGTGTCTCCACAAGCTACGAGCCACAGGACGCTTACCGGTTTCAAAACCCCACCCCGACCCTCCCCCAAGGGAGGGAGATTTTGTCCGATGCGGAACCGCAAGTCGCGCGCATTGTGTAGGTTGCAAGCTGCAATCAACGAGTCACGGGACACGGCTGCGGGCCGCGAGCCACAGACTCGCACAGTACGAGTTGCACGCTACGGGCCGTCCCGCAACCTCCATCACGTACCACTCACTACGTACCACGAACCCGCAGGGCGGACACATGGGTCCGCCCCTACGACGAGACGAACCACGAACCACAACTGCAGGCCACAAGCTACCAGCCAATCGCCGCTCTTTTCAGACTCCCCGGACGAGGCCGGACACGCCGGCCGCGATCCGGGGCCCATGCCTAAAGAGAAGCCGAGGCATTGCTTTAGCTGAAACGTAATAGCTGGAAAGTAGAGCAAGCTTGCCTAAGCGGGCAGACCCTTATTATTTAGGTTTCTTCGTCGAAAAACAGCTCGGCCTTTATCTCGCCTTCTTCCTCGAGGTTGCCGCCGAGGGCAGCCCCGAGCACGCCAATGGCAGCGGTGAAGACCGCGTAGCGCAACAGGTGGGCGGCGCTCGGCGCTAGCCCCATCCAGCTTTGCAGCAAAGACCGCGGCAAGATCCAGGCGCCGGCCAATGAGAGCGCCAACAGGCCTGCCCAGAGCGAGAAAATGCCCAGGCCTAGCGTTCCCAGGAGGACTATCCGGGTCCGCGCCAGCTGCTCGCGCCAGGCCTGTTCGCGACCGAGGCGGCCCAGGTCCTGACCGGAAAAGATGAAGGCGGTAGAGGCGGCCAGGGCGAGGAGCGTCAATAGCCAGACCGCGCGCCAGGAGAGGTGCGCACCCAGCTCCCAGGCGTCGGCGGTGAGCAGGAAGTAGACGACGCTCACCGCGGCGGCGGCGGTCAGTCGGCCCAGGTAGAAGGGCAGCCGCCAGGGGGCGTAGCCGAGTACCGACTCGATAACCCCGTGTGGGTCCTTGCTGAAGGTGCGCCAGTAGAAGGCCAGAGCTCCCCAGCGTTCCCGCTGTTCCTCCAGGCGGCTGGCTGCGGCCTCGGCCAGTTGCTGGCGCAGTTCGCGCAGTTGTTCGGGCGGCCACGGCTCCAGGCGCAGCTCCTCCGGTCCGCTCACGGGCCGCATAGGGCCGCTGGCGGCGTGGTCCAGCCCCCAAAGGTGGCCCAGCAGGTGCAGCGTCAGCGCCGCCAACCGCTCGGCCAGCTCTTCGCCCTGGCCGAGGCGGGCGCTGGAGAGGACCGCCGCCTCCAGCGCCGAGCTGGGAACGCCGAGGGCGCTGGGCGAGTGGCGGGGGATGAGTTCGTTGGGAACCACAACCAGGACGTAGTCCCAGTGGCGGTGCAACTTTTCGGCCACGCCCAGCTCGAGCAGGTCTACCGGGTCGAGGGCGCCGCGGGGAGCGTAGATCCGCCGCTCGTCGGCTTCCAGCTGCCAGTCGAACTCGGGCAGGGTGCGACGCAGGTAGTCCAGTAGCAGCTCACGGGCGCGGGCGTAGGCCGCCAGCAACTCGGGGTCGCGCAGGTCGGCCGCCAGCAGCCAGCCCAGCACCAGCGACTCGCGGTTAGGGTTAGCCGTGGCTACCTTCCTCCTCGCAGTGGTCCGGCGGCGGCCAGCGGACCGCCAGGGTGCGGGCCGCCATCAGCGTAAGGATGGCCAGCGACCACCAGACCACTTCCAGGCCGGCGTACTCGTGGGTGTAGAGCTTGATGACCAGCTCGCGCAGCACGAAGATGGCGCCGGCGTCGAGCAGTACGTGGATGCGCACCCGTTCCCACTCAAAGTAGTCCACGAAGGTGCGCACCAGCTCGATGACCACCAAGAGGGTCAGCGCGTCGGTGATCAGGGTCTGAAAGGCGGCGGGGGTGTTGGGGCCGCTGAGGGTATGACCCAGGTTGGCCAGCACCCGCCAGACGCCGACGAACATCCCCAACACCAAGACGACGATCGCCAGGTTGAAGGCGACCTGCACGCCCAGTTTGTAAAGCCGCGTTATCGGCTCTTGCATACCTCAGGCGCAACCGCTGGGCTCGGCTAGTTCGTACTCGCCCTTGTTGTCGAGGTCGGTAATCAGCGGTTTGGCGCGCGCCTCCAGCGCCGCCGCGGCGCGTTCGGCGAGGGTGTTGAGGGAGAGCTTGTGGAAGCCGGTGAAAGCCAGGTTGACCTTGCCGTCTTCGAAGTAGTGGACGGTGGGCACGTGGCTGGCGCCGAAGGCGGCGAGCACGTCGCAGCCGGCGGGAACCAGCGGGTAGCCTTCCAGGTAGTTGCCCAGGTAGCCTTTGGCGTATTGCTCGGTTTTTGCCGCGTCCGCCGCAGAAACGAACCAGACGGGCAGGTCGGGGAGCATCTCGTGTAGCTTACGCAAGAAGCCGACCACGTTGCGGCTGGCGGCCACGTCGGGGTGGATGAAAGCCAGCACCAACGGGCCTTCGAGATTGGCCAGGTCCAGGCGGCTGCCGTCGGCGGCGGTCAGGGTCAGGCTCGGGGGTTCGGCACCTTTGGGCAATACGTTCATCAGCAACGCCTCCTATAACATGCTGCTGCGCCACATCCGCGCCGGGGCGAGGCCCAGCGCGGCCAGCGCTTCTTCGGGCAGGTACGAGCCCTCGGAGTCGAGAACCTCCAGGTCGAGGGCGCCGACGGTGCGGGCCACGCCGAGGGCCTGTTCCAGGAGCAGGCGGGCGTTTTCGGGGGTGCGGTAGGCCGGCTCCAGCACCAGCCGGTCCACCAGGGCCACCGGACCGTCGTCGTAGACGCCGCGACGAACCCAGACGCTCACCAGCCCGCGCACCCGGCCCTCGTCTTCCAGTACGACCAGGGTGGTTCCCTCGCCTCCCAGAAAACGGAGCAGCTGGGTGTTGAGTTCACCCACCAGTTCGTCTTCCAGGCGCCTGCCAACCAGGCCCTCGAGCAGGGCCCGAACGTCGGCGGCGTCGCGCGGTTCTCCCGCCCGCAGTCGCATACCTATCCGATTATACGCGCCGCGGCGGGGACGGCCGTCCATCTCACGTTGTCCAAAAGGGGGCGTGCAAAACTGGAGTGTATGCGCCTCGTCGTGATCAGCGGCCTCTCGGGAGCCGGCAAGAGCACCGCCCTGAAGGCCCTCGAAGACCTGGGTTACTTCGCCAGCGACAACCTGCCGCCGGCGCTGTGGTCCGACCTGGCCGCCCGCCTGGCCGACGCCGGGGTGGAAAAGGCGGCGCTGGTCGTAGACAGTCGCGCCCGCGCGTTCCTGGCCGAAGCGCCGAAGGCGCTGGCCTGTCTGCGCGAGAGCGGGGTGGCGGTCACGCTGGTCTTTTTAGAGGCGCGTCCCGAGGCGCTGCTGCGGCGTTACAACCTCAGCCGTCGCGCTCACCCCTTGGGCGAGGGGCACCTGCTGCGGGAGATCGAGAGCGAGCGCGAGTTGCTAGCGGACCTGCGCGGCGCCGCCGACTGGATTATCGACACCAGCCAAGTGACACCCGGCGAGCTGGCCAATCAGTTGACCACGCTGCTGGCTGAGAAACGGCCCTTCGTACTGCGGCTCATCTCTTTTGGCTTCAAGTGGGGGCCGCCGCAGGTAGCCGACCTGCTCCTGGACGTGCGCGCCCTCGCCAACCCCTACTGGCGGGAAGACCTGCGTTCCAAGAGCGGCCTCGAGCCCGAGGTGGCGGCGCACGTCTTTGCCGGCGGCGAAGAGTACTACCAGGCCCTGGAACTGACCACCCGCCTGGCCGCCGAGGCCGCCCGTAAGTCCGGCCGGCGCGGTTACACGGTGGCGGTGGGCTGCACCGGCGGCCGCCACCGCTCGGTGGCGGTGGCTGAGCGGCTGGCGGCGGAGCTGGCGTCCGAGTTCGACGTGGAGGTGGAGCACCGCGATGTGGCGAAGGACGGCTAGGCGGCTAATACGCAGCCTGCGCTGGCTGTTCCCGGGAATGCGGGTCAAGCGCTACCTTCTGGTGGCGGTGCTGGGAATGCTGCTGATGTTCTTGGGCGTGGCCCAGCTGAGCTGGCAGGGGGCCTTCTTGAACTGGATCCTCCA
>JALVWZ010000015.1 GCA_027023115.1 Thermaceae bacterium | reverse complement strand
TGGAACATGCCGTTCAACTCAAGCCGACGCCGGTGGCCAAGCTGAACCTGGGCGCGGCGTACCTGGCCGTCAAACGCTTTAGCGACGCCGAGCAGGTGCTAACGCAGGTGGTTTTGGAAGACCCGAAGAACGCCGAGGGCTGGTACAACCTGGGCTGGGCGCTGAAGGCGCTGGCGCGCGACGCGGAAGCGCAACGCGCCTGGAAACGCGCTCTGGAGCTCGGTTACGAACCGGCCCGGAGCCTGATAAAGTAGCAGATAAGGAGTCATATGCGCTGGTTACTTGACAACTGGATAGACGCGCTCATCTTTACGGTCTTCGCCATTACCGTTGTCGGCATAGTCCTTTTCCTGACCGGCGTCAACCCCTTCAAGGCCAAGCCCCCGGCGTTGAACCAGCCGGGTCGCGTACAGCAAACCCACGTCGTCAAGCCGCCGGCTGGCGCGGAACGGCCAGGCACGGCGGTTCGGGAGAACACCGGCGCGGCTGCCGGCCAGACGGGTGAGAACAATACGACTCCGCCGGTAACGGTCGTGCCCCTCCTGCCCGGTGCGGGCGGTGAGAGCGGCGCTGAGCCGTCGACTGGAACCGCTACTACGCAGGGGAACGCCGGTGCTGCCGTTGAGCAGCCGACAAGGCCTTCTGCAGGCGCCAAGCCGTCCACGGTCAAGCTGCCGGGAGGGCCCGAAACGGGCGTCTTCCGCGTGTCGGTGGGCGCATTCAGCCGTCCCGAAAACGCGCTGGCGCTGGCGGAGAAGCTGCAAAAACAGGGCTATCCGGTACGCCTCGAGCCGGTGGGGCGGGTAACGCGGGTGGCGGTTGGCCCCTACAACACCCGCAGCAAAGCGGCGGCGGCGGCTGCCAAACTGACCGCTTACGACCCCCAAGTGTACCGGGGCGACAGCCCGGAGCCAACCGGAACCTATCTCCAGGTGGGGGCATACCAGAACCTCGCCTCAGCCTCGGGCTTGGTGAAAAAGCTGCGTGACTCCGGCATAGGACCGGTCGTCTTCTACTACCAAAAGCCGTGGCTCAAGGTCTGGGTCGGTCCGGTGGATCCGCAACAGGTTGGCAAGCTCAAGGAACGCTTGCAACAACTGGGCCTGGAAGTAGTCGAGGTGCATTGATGGCCAAGATACCCGACGCCACCATTACCCGCCTGGTGCACTACCTGCGGGCGCTCGAGCGCATGGAAAAGGCCGGACAGCTGCGCACCTCCAGCGACGAGCTGGCCCGGGCCAGCGGCGTGACCGCCTTCCAGGTACGTAAAGACCTGGCTTACTTTGGCAGTTACGGAACCCGCGGCGTTGGTTACACGGTTCCCGTTTTGCGCCGCGAACTGGCGCAGATACTCGGTCTGGGCCGTCGCTGGCGGTTGGCAATCGTGGGTATGGGCCGGCTGGGGCAGGCGCTGGCCGATTTTTACGCCCTTTCCGAGAGCTACGAGTTGGTAGCCGGTTTTGACGTTTCGCCCGAAGTTATCGGTCGCCAGGTGGGTCCGTTTACCGTCGAACCGGTAGAAAAGCTGCCGCAAATAGTGCCCGAGAGCCACGTCGAAATTGGCATCCTAACGGTGCCGGAAGCAGCGGCGCAGCAGGCAGCCGAGGCGCTGGTGGCTGCGGGAGTGCGGGGCATTCTCAACTTCACTCCGGCGATCCTCAAACTTCCCGAACAGGTGGCCATCGAGAACGCCGACTTCATGGCTGGACTTTCGAGACTCAGTTTCTTTATGCTTAACCCAAGGTGGCGAGAGGAGATGATGGGATGAAAAAGTGGCTGCTAGTGAGCCTGCTAATGGTCGTAGGCTTGATAACCGGGTGTGGTTTACATTTCCCGACGGGGCAGGGGCAATACTATCGCGTCGAACTGACCCCGGCAGAATGGGGTTTCCAGGTTGACTCGTCAGGAACCATTACGATAGTGGGCAACTCTGCCGTGGTGTTGTCTGCCCCCGGCGCCCCAGCCGCTGTATTGCAGAGCGCCGAAGTCACTTATGTAAAAGGTGATGGCCAGTTGGTTTTCGCAAACGAGCCTGGATCATCTTTCAATATTCATGTAAGTATCCCTGAGGGAATCGTCTGCCCGGAGGATACCGCAAGCTGCACTAAGGAAACGGAAGGTTGGGCTTACGGCTGGGCAAAGTCGGAGGCATTTAATTTCTCCATGGAAGGTAAAGTTGCCGAAGAATACTTGAGGGAACTGAACAACAACAACCCAGTACTCGGCTGGAATGCTCACGTTGTCTTCCACGCTGTTACTACTACCGGCAAGCCCATTTCCTGGGAGCAGGATATACATATCGTTTTCCCGCTCAGCTCTGGTTAGTAGCCGTTGCTGGGTTATACTCGGAGCGGTGAACGCCCAGTACTCGTTGCCCGCAATAGAAGCATCGTTGACAGATTTTGAGGTTCGGCTCGGAGCAATCCTCAAGTCCGACGTTGAGTTCATCCAACTTATTGAAGATGACCTGGTAAGCGCCGGGGGCAAGCGGATCCGCCCCCGGTTGGCATTTTTGGCCAGCGCTGCTTTGGGCGGGGTTCCGGGCGACATGGAACTCGCATTGGCCGTTGAACTATTGCACTCGGCCACGCTGTTGCACGACGATCTGGTGGACGACGCCGAAACCCGGCGCGGCCGCGAAGCCGCTTTTCGCAAGTACGGCAATGCCGTTTCGGTGCTCTCCGGCGATTATCTGCTCAGCCGCGTTCTTTATCTATTGGCGCGCACCGGTAGGGTCGAGCTGGTGGAGCTCTTCGCCGAAGCGGCACGCCGGTTGGCCGAGGGCGAGGTGTTGCAGTTTCAGGTTGCCGCCTACCAGGAATATTCCGAAGAAAATTACTTTCGCGTGATCGAGGGCAAGACGGCCGCCTTGATGACCGCCGCCACCGAGGGGGCGGCTATCCTGGGCGGTGCGGAGGAGGGCCTGCGGGAAGCACTGCGCGGCTTTGGCCGCTATTACGGCTTGGCCTTTCAGATGCGCGACGATTACCTGGACTTGATGGGTGACGAGAGCCGTTTGGGTAAGCCGGTCGGTGGCGACGTGCGCGAGGGTAAGGTTACCCTCCTGACCCTTTGGCTGCTGCGCCGTTTTCCGGACGAGGTGGGCGCGGTGCTGCTCAGACGAGCCGCCAACGCCGGCGACGTGGAGCGGCTGCGGCTCATGGCCGAGGAGAGCGGCGTGGCCAGGGACATGGTCGCGGAAATAGAAAAATACGTGCGCAAGGCTGTTGATTCGCTGCATCCGCTGGCCGATTCGGAGGCCAAACGGGCCTTAGAAGGATTGGCCCTCGCGGAACTGCAGCGATTGCAGTAATATCAAGCGTCATGCGACGACAGAGGAGGTGCACATGCTCAAAAGCGCCTACAAGCCTCCCGGGGAACCGGGGCTGTGGCACGATTTTTTGACGCAGCTAGAGCGAACGCTCACCCACATAGAGGCCCATCCGGCGACGGTGGAGTACCTCACCCACCCCAGACGGACGATCGCCCTTACCGTACCGGTCCAGTTAGATGACGGTACGGTTCATTTTTTCAGCGGCTACCGAGTGGTGCATAACATCGCCTTGGGGCCCGCGCGCGGCGGCGTGCGCTTCCACCCGCGCGTTTCGCTGGGGCAGACCGTCGGCCTGGCGGCCATCGCCACCGTTCAATCAGCAGTCTTCCGCCTGCCCTACGGAGGGGCCGCCGGCGGGATTACGGTCAGCCCGCGCGACCTTTCCACGGGCGAGCTGGAGCGGCTTACCCGCCGTTACGCCGCCGAGCTGGTGGACGTGATTGGTCCTGAAAAGGACATTCTCGGGCCCGACCTGGGGACCGGCGAACGCCAGATGGCCTGGATCATGGATACCTTCTCCACCAACCGTGGTTTTACCGAGCCCGGCGTGGTGACTGGCAAGCCGCCCCAACTGGGTGGTGTTTCCAAGCGCGGCGAGGCGGTTGGGCGCGGGGTCCTCTACGCGGTCGAGGAGTACGCCAAGTCCCGTAGCAAGACTATTGCGGGCGCGACCGTCGCCATCCAGGGCTACGGCAAGGTAGGGCGGGCGGTGGCCCGGCTCTTCCAGAGCGCCGGCGCCAGGGTAGTGGCCGTTTCCGACGAGTGGAATGCCGTTTACCAGCCGGAAGGTATAGACGTGGCGGCTCTGCAGGCGCACTACAAAGAAACCGGCCGCGTCGAAGGCTTTCCGGGCGCACACACCATCGGCCGCGACGCCCTGGTGGGCATTGACGCCGACCTGCTAATCCTGGCCGCGGTCGAGGGCGTGATCAACGAGGGCAACGTTGACCAGATAAGGGCTAGGACCATTGTCGAAGCGGCCATAGGCGCGATTACGGCCGAGGCCGACGCCCGCTTGCGCGAGCTGCAAACGCCGGTCATTCCCGACCTGCTGGCGGGTGGTGGCGGCTTGGCGATGGATTATCTCGAATGGGTTCAGAATTTTTCGATGTTCAACTGGTCGGAGGACAGGGTTTGGGAAGCCATGCAACGGCGGGTTTCGCAGACGCTGGCGGAGGTCTCCGCCTATGCCGAGAAGCAAGACATAGACCTGCGCCTGGCGGCGTATGAGCTGGGCGTAAGCAGGATCAACGTAGCTACGGCTATGCAGGGGGTGTATCCATGAAGAGCGAGCCGATTTCCTACTTGCCGCGGGGCGATCAGGGCCCTTGGGGCATATACCTGGAGCAGGTGGAGCGGGTTACGCCCTATTTGGGAAAGCTATCCTACTGGGTGGACACGCTCAAGCGTCCCAAGCGCATTTTGATCGTTGACGTACCCATTCACCTCGACGACGGCACCGTCGTCCACTTCGAGGGTTACCGGGTGCAGCACAACACCTCGCGCGGCCCGGCCAAGGGCGGCGTGCGCTACCACCAGGACGTAACCCTTTCCGAGGTGATGGCGCTGTCGGCCTGGATGACCATCAAGAACGCCGCCGTCGGC
>JALVWZ010000014.1 GCA_027023115.1 Thermaceae bacterium | reverse complement strand
TCCTCGAGGGCATCAAGGATAACCTGCCCTACGAGCGCATCCAGGAGCGGGTCTTTGCCCTCTTGCAGGAGCACTTCCGCCCCGAGTTCCTGAACCGGTTGGACGACATCATCGTCTTCAAGCCGCTGACCAAGGAGCAGATCGTCCAGATCGTCGAGATCCAGGTGGCCGGCCTCAAGAAGCGGCTGGCGGAGCGGCGGATCACCCTCGAGCTCACCGAAGAGGCCGAGCGCTGGCTGGGTGAGCGCGGTTACGACCCGGTCTTCGGCGCCCGCCCGCTCAAGCGGGTCATCCAGAAGGAGTTGGAAACCCCGCTCGCCAAGGAAATCCTGGCCGGCAACGTGCGCGAGGGCGACACCGTCCTGGTCAAGGTTGGCGAGCGCGGTCTGGTCTTCGAGACCACCCGCCCCGTCGAGGCCTGACCCTCCACGAACCCCACCTTCCCCGGAGCCCCGGCTCCGGGGGTTTTTGTATACTAAGCAAAGATCACGGAAGGAGAGGAGCATATGCGTAAGCTAGTGCTAGTTCTGGCATTGCTGGGGGTCGGCTTCCTGATTGCTTCCTGCGGCGACCCCGCCGGCCCGGCGGAAGAAACGACGGACCTCCAACTGGACGTAGGCTCCGGGCTCCCCGCCAACGTCAGCCGCGCCTACCTGGTGGTTCATCACCAAGACGGCAGCCCCGACCGCTGGTTCGACCTCAAGCGGCAGCACGGCGAACAACCCCTCCCCCACGTGGCCAAGCACGGCTGGTTGACCGTTCTCGTCGAGCAGGAAGGCGACTACAGCGGCCCACGCCCCGGCCATTACGAGATGCGCTCGGCGGTCTCCTGGCCCACCGACGTCTTTTTGAGCTACGACAAGGGGATAAGCATAGACGAAAACGGGCTCATCAGACTGGTCTTCAGCGGCGCCGCAAACCCCTGGCGCAGCTTTACCCTCACGGGGGCCTGCCCCGACGACGCCGAGCTCGTGACCAACGCCGACGCGACCAGCGCTCCAGTGCAACCCAGCGCCGCGAGCTGCTCCGCCGGCAGCCTGGCGCCCTACGAATTTCCGGCCCAGGTTCAAAGCGACGGCAGCCTGAGTAGCGTCTTCTGGGCCGCGCGTACGGATGGCGGCGGCTACACGGCAATCGACCCGCCCGTTTACGCGGTGGTCACCGACGTGGCTCCGGACGCCACCTATACCCTGGGCGCCGCCGACTGGCAGACCGACGCCGCCGCCTGGCGGGTCAGCGCTAGCGGCGCCCCCGCCAATGCCGAGCTGAGTACCGCCTTCGTGGCTTTTCGCAAGGGCGCGGCGGTGACCGGCTTCAACGCCTTCAGCGCCGCTTGCCCCGGCCCGGACCTGCTCTGCCGCCTTTCGCTGGTGCCGGCTGCCGACGAAACCTACGACGGCTACGAGCTCGAGGCGGCGGTTTTTGGCAGCGAAACCGACTTCGTATCCCAGCTCTGGCGACCGCTGGCACAAGCCGCCGCCAGTTACGAACTCGCCTGGGGGCAGGACTTCTACCCACCGTACACCACCGTAGCCTGGCCCGCCGGCGAGGAGCTGAAAGTGCAGGCCAGCGGCGGAGCCGACGCGGTGCGCAGCGTCGGGGACGTCTGGAGTTACGACCTCTCCTCCAGCCCCTACCTGAGCCGCGAGTGGGCGGTCTTCGGCCGCGGCGGCGCCCGCGAAATAACCTATCCGCAACTTCCCGACTCGCTAAACGAGTTCGATCCCGACGCCGCCGACGATCAAACAGGCGCCGCCTTCAGCGGCTTCGACTACGACCCGCTGACCGCGGCGCGGCCGCCGGCCGGACGTGTCTGGACCCTTTGGCGACAAATCAAGACAGCGGCCTCCTCGCAAACGTTGCCGCGCGTCGCAGCGTCGCGTTTCGACGCCGACCGCTGGGTTGGCTTTGGTAAGGCGGAGGTAACGGTGCGGTAGAGTGAACCATGCACGCCGGACGCTTCGTCATCACCGGCCTTCCCGGCACCGAGCTCCCCGCCGACCTGGCCGCCCTCTGGCGGCGCTACCGGGTGGGCGGGGTCATTCTCTTCCGCTACAACGTCGCCGGTCCTGAACAGCTCCGCCGTCTGGTCGGCGACCTGCGCGAGGTCCTTGGCGAGCGCGCCCTGATCAGCGTGGACCAGGAGGGCGGCGCGGTGCTGCGACTGCCCTTTTTGCCCAGCGCCCCGCCGGGGATGAGCCTGGGCGCGGCAAACGACCCCGAGCTGGCCCGCGCCGTAGGCGCCGCCGTGGCCCGGGGCCTGGCCGCCTACGGCTTCAACCTCAACTTCGCGCCGGTGCTAGACCTGAACACCAACCCGGCAAACCCGGTCATCGCCGAGCGTTCCTTTGGGGCCGATCCCGAGCGTGCCAGCGCGCTGGCGCTGGCCTGGCACGAAGGCCACGTAAACGCGGGCGTGGCCACCACCGGCAAGCACTTCCCCGGCCACGGCGACACTACCGTGGACTCGCACCTGGGATTGCCCGTGGTCGGGAAGGGACTCGATGAGCTGCGACGGCTGGAACTGGTGCCCTTCGCCCGCGCGGCGGGCCGCGTCCCGGCGCTGATGACCGCCCACATCGTCTACCCCGAGCTCGATCCCGAGCTGCCGGCTACGCTCTCGCGGCGCATCCTGACGGGTCTGCTGCGCCAGGAGCTGGGCTACGACGGCGTGGTGGTGAGCGACGCCCTCAACATGCGGGCGATTGCCGACCGCTGGGGCGCGCCCGAGGCGGCGGTGCGCTCGCTGGCCGCCGGGGCCGACCTGGTTATGCCGCTGGGCGACCTGGAACTGCAAGCAGCCACGCTGGCGCGGGTTCAGGAAGCGCTCGACGGCGGCGAGCTGGACCGCAGGCAGATGGAGGCCAGCACCGAGCACATAGAACGCCTGGCTGCGCGTTTTCCGGTGCGCTTCGCAACCTATCCGACAACCCAGCAGGCAGACGACCGACAGTTGTTCGTCCGCGCCTGGACGCGCGGCCTGACCACGGTGGGCGACGCCGCCCCCCCACCCCGAAAGGCGCGGCTGCGGGTGGTGGCCCAGGCCCGCCCCAGCGGCGATGGCGTTTCCGAAGCCGGCGCCAGCGGCGCCGCCCTGGTCCGCCTGCTGGAAAACTACTGGCCGGTGGAGCCGGTCTTCGTGGAAAGCCCCGAGGAGGTGCCCGGCCTGAGCCTCGGCAAGGGCGATAGCTTCGACCTGCTCATCTCGAACAGCCGCCGCCTCTATCCAAACGAACCCTGGAACTGGCGGCCCGACCTGCACGTTGCCCTCTGGAACCCCTTCGCCGCGGCCGGGGTGCCCGCCGCCAGCCTGCTAACCTACGGCTTTCGCGCCGAGGCGCTGGAGGCGGCGCTGGCCTGGCTGCGCGGCGAGGCGCAGGCCCAAGGCAGGCTGCCGGCGCCGCTGGCCTGATGGCCCTCAGCCCTCGAGCCACTCGAACTCGGCGCTAAAGTGGCGCAGGAACTTGGGTTCTCGCACTATGCGCATGCCGCTTATTTCCTCGCGCCGCCGGTATAGCTGGGCGGTGGCCTCGATCACGTAGTCCATGTGGCTCTGGGTATAGACACGGCGGGGAATGGCCAGCCGCACCAGCTCCCAGGCGGCGGGCCGCTCCTCGCCGGTGTGCGGGTTCTTACCGAACATCACCGTGCCAATCTCGACGCCGCGAATCCCGCCCTCGATGTAGAGCTCCACCGCCAGCGCCTGGCCCGGGTACTCCAGCGGCGGCACGTGCGGCAAGAACCGCTTGGCGTCCAGGTAGACGGCGTGGCCGCCGGCGGGCAGCATTACCGGCACCCCCGCCGCTTCCAGGCCGTCGGCCACGTAGGCGGTGGAAACCGTGCGGTAGTGCAGGTAATCTTCTTCGAGCACCTCCTCCAGCCCCACCGCAATCGCCTCCAAGTCCCGCCCGGCGAGGCCGCCGTAGGTCGGAAAACCCTCGGTGAGGATTAGCAGGTCGCGCTCCGCCGCCGCCAGCTCGTCGTCGTTGGTGGTCAGGAAGCCGCCGATATTGGCGAAGGCGTCTTTCTTGGCCGACATGGTGGCCCCGTCGGCGTAGGAAAACATCTCGCGGGCTATCTCCAAGGGCGTCTTGGCGTCGTAGCCCGGCTCGCGCAGCTTGATGAAATAGGCGTTCTCGGCAAAGCGGCAGGCGTCTATGTAAAAGGGGATCCCGTGAGCGTGGGCAATGGCGGCCACTTCGCGGATGTTGGCCATGCTTACCGGCTGGCCGCCGCCGGAGTTGTTGGTAACGGTCAGCATGATGACCGGTATCTTCTCGGGGCCCACCTCGGTTATGAGCCGCTCGAGGCCGGCGGTGTCCATGTTCCCCTTGAAGGGCAGTCGCGCCGCCGGATCCTTGGCGCTGGGGCTGGGCAGGTCCACCGCCCGGCCACCGGCGAACTCGATGTTGGCCCGGGTGGTGTCGAAGTGAGTATTACTCGGCACGACGTGACCGGGCTTGACCGTGACCCCGAAGAGAATCCGCTCGGCGGCACGCCCCTGGTGGGTGGGGATGACGTGCTCGAAGCCGAAGACGTTCTTCACGGCCCGTTCGAAGCGGTACCAGCTACGAGCCCCGGCGTAGGACTCGTCGCCCTGCATGAGCGCCCCCCACTGCGCCGCGGACATGGCGCTGGTGCCCGAGTCGGTAAGGAGGTCTATCAGCACGTCCTCGGCGGGGAGCTTGAATAAGTTGTAGCCGGCGGCTTCGATGAGGCGCCGGCGCACCTCGGGGGTGGTCATTTTGATGGGTTCCACCGTCTTGATCCGAAACGGCTCGATGATAGTCTTCACTTTTCCTCCTTCAAAGCCCATGCTACACGCTGGAACTCATATAACGCTTTTTTGCCGGTCGTCCGGTGATACGCTATGTATAACGGCTTGCGGCGGGGCCCCAATATTATTAGACTGAGTCAAAGGAGTGCCCTCCGTCCGCCGAGGGGAGGAGTTTTATGGCTCTTGATTTTTCTCTGACCGACGAGCAAAAGCAGTTGCAACAG
>JALVWZ010000013.1 GCA_027023115.1 Thermaceae bacterium | reverse complement strand
TCACGGATCCAGTCACCATCCGGCCCCTTGCGCGGCGAGCCGGCCTTGACCAAACACATCCGGCAGGAACCGGTTGGGCTCAGGTGGCGCTCGGCGCAGAAGAGGGGCACGTCGTAACCGGCGTGGAAGATCGCGTCCATCGCCGAGGTGCCGGGGGGTACCTCGACGACGCGGTCGTTGACCTTGACTTTGGGCATCCTCACCTCCACCTCGGTCCCGACTGGACCGCGCATGTGCCGTGCTCGATGTGATGGACGAACTCATCGCGGAAGTGCCGCAGCGCTCCGCGTATGGGCCAGACGGCGGCGTCGGCCAGCGGGCAGAAGCTGCGGCCCTCGATCTGGTCGAGCAGGTCCTCCATCGTCTTCAGGTCCTCGTGGGTGGCCTTGCCGGTCTCGAACTTTTCGAAAAGCTGTGGCAGCCAGCCGGAAACGCCCTCGCGACAAGGCGTGCACTTGCCGCACGACTCGTGAGCGTAGAAGCGGATCAGGTTCCAAATGGCGTCCACGATGCAGACCGACTGCGGAATCAGTACCACGCCGCCGGTGCCCAACGAAGACTTGGCCGCCACCAGCGACTCGTAGTCCATCGGCAGGTCCAGATACTCGTCGGTGAACGGCAACAGGGGCGTGGACGAACCGCCGGGGATGAAGGCCTTGATCGGCTCGGTCGGCCCGCCGGCCCAGTCGTAGATGAGCTCGCGGAAGGTCGTTCCCATTGGCAGCTCGTAAACGCCGGGACGGCGCGCGGGCCCGGAAACCTGGTAGAGCTTCATGCCCTTCGACTTTTCGGTGCCCATCTGGGCGAACCAGTCGGCGCCGCGCTGCATGATGTGCACCACGCTGGCCAGCGACTCGACGTTGTTGATGGTGGTCGGCTTGCCGTAGAGGCCCGACTGGGCTGGGAAGGGCGGCTTCATGCGCGGGTTGGCCCGCAGGCCCTCCAGCGAGTTCATCAGCGCGGTCTCCTCGCCGCAGATGTACGCACCGGCGCCGCGGTGAACGAAGATGTCGAAGTCGAAGCCGGAGCCGAAGAGGTTCTGGCCCAGATAGCCGCGCTCGCGGGCCTCTTTGATGGCCGCCACCAGGCGGTCGTAGGCCTTCTTGTACTCGCCGCGGATGTAGATGTAGCCCTTGGTGGCGCGGATCGCGTAGCCGCCGATGATCATCCCCTCGATTAGCTGGTGGGGGTCGTCCTCCATGATGTAGCGGTCTTTGAAGGAGGCCGGCTCAGACTCGTCGGCGTTGCAGATCAGGTAGTGCTGCTGCCCGTCGTTGGGCATAAAGCTCCACTTGACGCCGGTTGGGAAGCCGGCGCCGCCGCGCCCGCGCAAGCCGCTCTTCTTGACCTCGTCAACCACCTCTTCGGGCTGCTTGCCGCTCAGAACGGCGCGCGCCGTTTCGTAGCCGCCATGGCCCAGGTAGTAGTCGAGGGTCCAGCTTTGCGGCTTGCCCACGTGGGCGTACAGGGTGGGCGTGAAGCGCGGATCCTTGCCGCTGACGATTGGTCCGTTGCTCACGATTCACCCCCCTCGGCCAGTTCGATGGTCGCCTTGCCCATCTGCTCTTCTCCCGGCAGCTCACGCCGGACTTCCTCCAGCGGTTTGTCCTGGGAGAGCCCCTCGAGGAGCGCCTCGAGGCGTTCCTTGGTAACGCGCTCGACGTAGTGTTCGTCGTTGATCTGGATCACCGGGCCGGTGTGGCAGCTGCCCAGGCATTCCACCGCCTGCAGGCTGAAGCGGCCGTCTTCAGTCACCTCACCGGGAAGGATACCGAGGCGTTCGGTGAGAGTCTTCCAAAGCTCGTCGGAACCGGCCAGCTTGCAACTGAGCGTGCGGCAAACCTGGATGTGATACTTACCCGTCGGCAAACCCTGGTAATAGCTGTAAAAACTCATTACCCCGGCCACCTCGGTGGCGGTCGTGCCCACCAGCGCGGCGATCTCCTTCATGCGCTCGAAGCTGACGTAGCCCTCGTCCTGCTGCACCCGCCGCAGGAGGGGCATGAGCGCGGAGCGCCGCCGGTCTTCGGGGTACTGGGCGAAGACCTCGGCGAGCCAGTCTTGCTTGTCGTCAAAAAAGCCCATGCATAACCTCCGTTAGCGGTCTATACCCCCGAGAACCGGGTCGAGGGTAGCGAGAATGGCGATGAAGTCGGCGAACTGGTGGCCCTTGGCCGCGTAGCGCAATGACTGGATGTTGACGAACTCGGGGGTGCGGATCTTGACGCGGTAGGGCAGGCTGCCGCCGTCGGAAACAACGTAGTAAGAGAGTTCGCCGCGGGCCGACTCGGTGGGCACGTAGGCCTCGCCCAGCGGCGGGTGGAAGCCCTCGGTGACCAGCTTGAAGTGGAAGATGAGGGCCTCCATGCTGCGGCCCAGCATGTTGCGCGGCGGCAGGGAGAAGTGGGGGTTGGGGTCGCGGATCGGGCCCGGCTCGAGCCGCTCCACCGCCTGGCTGATGATGCGGTGTGACTGGCGCATTTCCTCGAGCCGGATCACCATCCGGTCGTAGGTGTCGCCACGGGTTCCCAGCGGCACGTCGAAGTCGTACTTTTCGTAGCCGCCGTAGGGGTGCGCCTTGCGAACGTCGTAGTTGACGCCACTGGCCCGCAGCGAACCACCGGTGAGGCCCAGGTTGATGGCCACCTCGGGCGGGATGACGCCCACGTCGCGGGCGCGGGAGTTGAAGATCGGCGAACCATCGAACATCCCCTGGTAATCGTCGACCTTGGCCAGGAAACCGGCGAGGAACTTCTTCAGCTCGGGCACGAACTCCTCGGGCACGTCTTCCTTGAGGCCGCCGACGCGCACGTAGTTGTGGTGGAAGCGCTGTCCGGTAACCCACTCGAAGAGGTCGAGGATCGCCTCGCGTTCACGGAAGGCGTAGAAGAAGGGCGTCATCGCGCCCAGGTCGAGCAGGCCCGAGGCCACGAAGAGCAGGTGGCTGGCGATGCGGCTGAGCTCGTTGAGGATGATGCGGATCGTCTCGGCCCGCTCGGGAACCTGCGCCCCCACCAGCTTCTCCACCGCCAGCGCGTAGGCCATGTCGTGGGCGAAGGAGTGGACGTAGTCCATGCGCGGCGTGAAGGTGAAGTTCTGGGTGTAGGTGCGGTTCTCCATCGTCTTCTCGAAACCCGAGTGGAGGTAGCCGATGTGGGGCTCGAGATCGATTATCTCTTCGCCCGCCATCGTCACCACCACCCGCAAGACGCCGTGGGTCGAGGGGTGCTGCGGACCCACGTTTAGAACCATCAGCTCACTGCGCAGCTCTTTTGGTTCCTCGGGCAGGGGAACGTCGGTATTGGGCTTCATACGTCCTCCCCGTCGGCGGCCGCCGCGCGGCGCACGTCGTCGAAGTACTCGGCGTAACCCTTCCGGGCTCCACCCTTGCGGCCGGTCAGACCCGGGTCCTTACCGGTAATGCCGGCGCGGAACTGAGCCGGGTCGATGTAGCGTCCGTCGTGGAAGATGGTCGGCGTTTCGCCCAGCGGGTAGTCCTTGCGCAACGGGTGCCCCTCCAGGTCTTCGGGCGTGAGGATCTTGCGCAGGTCCGGGTGCCCTTCAAAGCGAATCCCGAACATGTCGTAGACCTCGCGCTCCAAGAAGCCGGCCCCAGCGTAGAGCGGCGTCGCCGAGGGCAGCACCGGGTCACGCTCCGGCACCCAAACGCGGGCGAAGAAGCGAGAACCGTCGCCATCCTTCCAGCCCTTGATGGAGACCAGCTCGAACAGTACCGCAAACCGCTCCGGTCGTTCTTCCGGATACTCGCTGTAGTCGATGCCGACTACGTTGGGCAGGTAGTTGAAACCGGCCTCCTGCATGGCGGTGAAGAACTCGGTCAGCTCGTCGCGGGGGACGTCTATCCAGGTGGTGCCCCGGGCTTCCGTCACCGCGTATCCGCGTTCGGCGGCGTAGGCTTTGGCGGTATCTATCCTGGCCATGGCTACCCCCTCACCCACGCTTCTATCGGCGGCAGCTTACGGCCGGCCTCGTCACGCGCCTGGCCGCGAATCTTCTTTTGCAGCTGCATGACCGCGTAGATCAGCGCCTCCGGGCGCGGCGGGCAGCCAGGCACGTAAACGTCCACCGGCACCACGCTCTCGACGGACTGAACGATGGCGTAGTTGTTGAACATCCCGCCGGAGGCCGCGCAGGCGCCCATGGCGATGACCCACTTGGGGTCGCCCATCTGGTCGTAGACGCGCCGCATGATGGGGGCCATCTTCTTCGAGAGCCTGCCGGCGACGATCATCAAGTCGGCCTGACGCGGGCTGGCGCGGAAGACCTCGGAACCGAAGCGCGAAAGGTCGTTGCGCGCGTCCGAAGAGGCCATCATCTCGATAGCGCAGCACGCCAGACCGAACGTGACCGGCCAGATAGAGTTGGAGCGCCCCCAGGCAATCACCTTTTCCAGAGTGGTAAAGAGGATGCCGTCGCGCTCGAGCTCTCTGAAGTCACGTTCGAAGTTGTCCTCTTTTAATCCCACTTCATCACCCCCTTCATCCACTCGTACACGAAGCCGGCCAACACGATCAGCGTGAAGCCGAGCACCGCCCAAAAACCGGCCATGCCCAGCTTGCCGGCGTTCACGGCGTAGGGCCAGAGGAACGCCACTTCTACGTCGAAGATGATGAAGAGCATCGCGACTACGTAAAAGTGGACCGGCAGCCGGTGTACCTCACCCGCCGGGTCATTGCCCGATTCGTACGGCATCAGCTTTTCGCGGCTGGGCTTCTTGGGGCCCAGTATTGCCCCCAGAAGCAGCATCACCACGCCGATGCCGCCGGCTATGACCAGGTAGATGAGGATATTGATGTACTCCGTAGTCCCTGACAACGTATCCCCTCCTTTGTGCCTTCGTTCACTTGTGCCGACACGGCAAGACGAAAGAGCACCACAATCCTCATAAGTCTAACCGCTAGCGGTAGGGACAGCAGGCCCATTCGTCCCGATTTGGGGAAAGGGAGGTGGAAGGTGGCGGACGGTACTTAGTGCGTTGCGCGTGGG
>JALVWZ010000012.1 GCA_027023115.1 Thermaceae bacterium | reverse complement strand
GACTACTACAACAGGCGAAGGCCCCACCGCTCCCTGGATGGCCTGGCTCCTTTAGAGTTCCTGGCTATGATGCAAGGGGAGTTGGTCCCCGAGGGTGGGGAGTCTCAGATGTAGTGGCCAATTACACCGGCTTGCACAAAAAAGGCTCCTGTAGTACTATTTTCCTTGCTGAGCGCCTGGGAGCACGCGGGAGTAGCTCAGTTGGTAGAGCACAACCTTGCCAAGGTTGGGGTCGCGGGTTCGAGTCCCGTCTCCCGCTCCAAAAAGCCCCCGGAAACGGGGGCTCAACCTTTGCGGCGGCGAAGAGGAAAGCCATGGAAAACCTAGAACAGTTACGCCAGGAAAAATACAACGCCAAGGTGGTCAGCAAGGTCATGCTGACCCCCAACCTGATGATTTTGCGGGTGGTTACCAATGAGGCGCGGGCCACCTTTGCGGCCGGCCAGTACACCACCCTGGGTTTACTGGGCGCGGAGCCGCGCTCGGCCAACTCCGACGCCGAGTACGAAAAGGCCGCGCCGGACAAGCTGATTCAGCGGGCCTACTCTATAGCCTCGGCGCGACACGAGACCAGAGAGTTCGAGTTTTACGTTTCGCAGGTCAAGTCGGGCCAGCTCACACCGCGCCTCTTTGCCCTGGACGTGGGCGACCGGCTCTTCGTGGGCAAGCGGATCGTGGGAGCCTTCAACCTTTCCGAAGCCCCCGCCGACCGGGACGTGCTGATGATTGCCACCGGCACCGGCATTACCCCGTTCATCAGCTTTCTGCGCTCCCACGTGACCGAAAGGCCGCAAAGCCGCATGGTGGTGGTCCAGGGGGCGGCGCACCAGCGCGACCTGGGGTACTACAGCGAGCTTTCGTTTTTGAACGGCGCCTTCCCCAACTTCTACTACCTGCCGACCCTGACCGACGCCGACGAGACCTGGAGCGGCAAACGCATGTGGATCGAGGAGATGCTGGCCGCGGGCGTGATCGAGAAGGAAACGGGCGTGGCCCTGGACCCCGAGCGGACCCACGTCTACCTTTGCGGCAACCCCAAGATGGTCGAGAACGTGGCCGCCTGGCTCGAGCAAAACGCCGGTTACCGCAAGAAGAAAGGCAAGCAGCCGGGAGAGCTGTACATCGAAGAGTTCTGAACCCGGTTACGTCGAAGGGCCGCCGGCTTGCCGGCGGCCCTTTGTTTATCCTTACCTGGCGCGGCGGCTAGCGCTGCGGTTCGATGATTACCTTCATCGAGTCGCCACCGGCGGCGACCAGCTCGAAGCCCTTTTGCGTTTCGGCCAGCGGCAGGCGGTGGGTGATCATGTCGGTCACCGGCACCCGCCCGGCGCGGATCAGCTCCAGCGCCTCGGCCAGGTCGCGCGGGGCGGCGGCGTAGGTGGAGATGAGCTTGACCTGCTTCTTCCAGAAGGGGAAGATGTCGAACTCCACCTTGGTGCCCGGCGCCATGATGCCGTAGAGCAGCACCGTGCCGCCCTTACGGACGGTTTGCATGGCCTGGTCGAAGAGCACCGGCGCGGCGGCGGTGGGAATCACGTAGTCCACACCCTCGCCGCCCGTCTCCTCCAGGACGCGCTGGATCACGTCCTCGCGGGTGGCGTGGATGGCTACCTCGGCGCCCGACTTTTTGGCCATCTCGAGGCGGAAGTCGTTGATGTCGGTAGCTATTATCTTGCCGGCGCCGTAGGCGCGGGCGGTACGGATCACCAGCTGACCGGAAAGGCCACTGCCCAGCACCAGCACGCTGCGCGCCGGTTCGAAGTCCATTACCCTGAGCCCGCGCACCACGCAGCCCAGCGGCTCGGTAAAGCTGCCTTCTTCGTAGCTGACCGAGTCGGGCAGCTTGAGCACGCCCCGGGTCTCGACGTTGATCGCCGGCACCCGCACGTACTCGGCAAAGCCGCCCGGGTAGTACTTGGTGTTGCTAATCAGGCTGCAGAGCGTGTGCTGGCCGCGCTGGCAGTACTCGCAGCGTCCGCAGGGGACGTGGTGGGTGGCGGTAACGCGGTCGCCCACCTGGAACTCGGTAACGCCCTCGCCCACGGCCACGATGTCGCCGGCGATCTCGTGACCGAGCACCAGCGGCGCCTTCTTGATGCGGTACCACTCCATGACGTCGGAGCCGCAGATGCCGCTGGCGATGATCTTTATCAGCACCTCGCCGGGTCCGATTTCGGGAATCGGCTGCTCCTCCAGGCGCACGTCGTGGTTGTTGTAATACATGGCTACGCGCACGGCGGCCTCCTTAAAAAGCGGCCGGGGGCGCGGGGCCCCCGGCGCGGGTGGCCCTTAGGCCTTGTCCTTGAGTTCCTGGTAGTAGGCGTAGGCGTCGTCCACCGTGCCGTCTTCGTGGACCAGCTTGGCGATGGCCTGCATCATGGCCACCGGGTTGTCGGCCTGGAAGACGTTGCGGCCCATGTCCACACCGACCGCGCCGGCGTCGAGGGCGTCGCGCGCCATCTGCAAGGCGTCTTTTTCGGGGATCTTCTTGCCGCCGGCGATGACCACCGGGACCAGGCTGGTGTCGATCACCCGCTCGAAGTTCTCGCAGTAGTAGGTCTTGACCAGGCGCGCGCCCAGCTCGCCGACCATACGGGTGGCCAGGCTGAGGTAACGGGCGTCGCGGTTGAGGCCGCGGCCCACGGCCACCACGCCCAGGGTGGGGATGCCGTAGCGCTCGGCGGCGTCTACCATGCGAGAGAACTCAAGCACGGTGTCGCGCTCGCTCTCGGGCGTGCCGACCATCACCGAGAAGGCGACGAAGGCGGCGTTGAGGCGCACGGCCTCCTCGATGCCCACCGAGATGCCCTCGTGCAGCAGGTCATCGTTGAGGATGCTGGTGCCGCTGGAAACCCGCAGCGAGATGGGCTTCTTGAGCTTCGGGTCCACCGAGGTGCGCAGGGCTCCGCGGGTGAGCATCAGCGCGTCGGCGTAGTCGATGGCCGGGTGAATGGCCTTGGTCATGTCCTCCAGGCCGGTCGTCGGGCCCATGAAGTAACCGTGGTCTACCGCAAAGAAGATGGTGCGTCCGCTCTTCGGGTTGAAGACGCTGTTGTAGCGGTTCTCCATGCCCCAGTCCATGTGTATCTGTTTCATCTCTTACCTCCCTAACCTTTCCGGCCAAAGGCCGCTTTGAAAGCCTTGATGTTTTCTTCGGGGCCGGCGCCCTTGAAGACCGCCGAGCCCGAAACCACTACGTCCGCCAACTCGCCCACGGCGGCGGCGTTCTCGAGATTGATGCCGCCGTCGATGGCCAACTTGACGCCCTCTATTCCCAGCTCCGCGAACTTCTCGCGCAGCTTGCGGGCCTTGCCCAGGGTGGCCGGCACGAAGCGGGCTCCCGCAAAGCCCGGATCCACCGCCACCAGTAGCACCATCTCCACCTCGCGGATGACGCCCATGGCGCCGCTCAGGTGGGTGCCCGGGTTGAGAGCCACGCCGGCCTTGGCGCCTACGCGCTTCGCCTCGGCGACGGCCCGGTGAACGTGCGGGCCGGCCTCGGCGTGGACGGTGATCCAGTCGGCGCCTTCGAACTGGGCCACCTTGAGCTCCGGGTTCTGGACCATTAGGTGGACGTCCAGCGGCAGCCTGGTGAGGCGGCGAACCGCCTTGAAGAGGGCGACGTCGCCGAGGATGGGCGGCGCGAAGCAGCCGTCCATGACGTCCAGGTGGATCCAGTCGGCGCCGGCTTCCTCGAGCCGCGCCAGCTCCTCGGCCAGCCGGCCCAGGTCGGCCGCAAGAACGCCCACCGAAAGAAGGGTCTCAGACATTTACCTTTTCCGCCTCCTCCCGCATGACGTTTAGGAACTGATCGATGTTCTTGATCTCGTCCATCTCCTTGATCCAGCGCCGGCCCACGTTGATGGCGTAGCGCTCGGCCACGGCCCGCTTTTCCGGGTCTTCGATGCTGGAGATGTCCCAGACGCTGACGATGCCCATCATCCGCCGCAGCGCCTTGGTGCCGGCGATGCCCACCACGTCGCGGAAGATACCGGCGATGTACTCCTTGCGGAACTCGGCGAAGGCCTCTTCACCGCCGGGGAAGTTCCAGTAGTCCTTGGGCATCAGGTCGCCCTCGGCGTGCTCCACCCAGAGCGCTTCGAACTTGGCGGCGAACTGCTCCCAGATCTGCTTGATGGTTTCCAGCAGCCAAGCCTGGTAGTCGGCACGCGCGGCGGCGTCGGGAGTGTGGGCGTAGTGGGAGGCGTAGTTGAGCATCAGGTTCTGCAGCACCGCCGCCACGTCGTAACCCGCCGGCCCCACGAAGGCGAACTCGGGGTCTATGACCCGCGTTTCCTCCTGGTTGAGCATGATCGAACCGGTGTGCAGGTCGGCGTGAATCAGCGATTGGGCGTGGTTCATGTAGCCTTCCTTGAGCCAGGCCACGCGCCGCTTGAGGTCGCTGTCGCGCCGCACTTCCTGCACCAGGTCGTCCACCAGCGGGTTCCAGTTGTTCTCGGGCGACTCTTTGAAGGGGTTGGTGTAGACGAAGTCTTCCTGCAGCTTGCGCAGGTGGGGGTTCATGAAGCGCTCCACCAGAGCCTTCTTCTCCTCGCCCTTCATGTAGAGGTCGGAGGTGTAGAAGAGGGTGTTAGCCAGGAAGGTGGAGATGTGGTCGGCGAACTTGGGGAACTTGACCCGCCGCACCAGCGGTTTGCGCATGATCTCGTGATGGTTCAGGTTCTCCATCATCAGCGTGGACATCTCGTAGTCGTGGTCGTATACCTGCGGCGCCAGCCCTGGGGCGTACTTGTTGTGCAGGAGCAGGGCCTCGGTCTCGTAGACCACGCGCTCGCGGGTTAGCGGCCAGTCCTCGCCGACCACGCGCAGGTAGGGCAGAGCCTGCTTGACCACCAGGGTGTGGGCCGGGCTCTCCTTACTCTGGACGATGAAGACCAGGTTGAGGTTGCCGTCGCCCACCTCCTTGACGTCGTAGGTTTCGTCGGGGGGCATTATCTCGGCCAGGGCGGGCCGGCTCTTCAGGTAGTCGAGCAGGGTTTCGGGGGTTAGCGGTTGATACTCCATT
>JALVWZ010000011.1 GCA_027023115.1 Thermaceae bacterium | reverse complement strand
ATCTCGTCGGCGCTGCGCGCCGGCACCACCAGGCGCGCCTCTCGTTCCAGCGGCAGGGAAAGGTCGTAGAGTGCCAACCGGAAGCCGTCGGAGGCCACCGCCCGCAGCCGCCCCGGGTGCAGCTCCAGCTGCACGCCGCGGAAGATGGCGCGGTAGTCTTCGTTGCTGGCCGCGTAGCGAACCCTCTGGATGGCGCGCGCCAGCTCCTGCGCCGGTAGGCGCAACATCTCGGCGGCGGCGAAGCTGAATTGCGGATAATCGTCGGCGGGCGCGGTCGCCAAGCGGGTGCTGAAGCTGCCGCTTTCAATGAGCAGCTCACCCCCTTCGGCGGCCATCTCCACCAATTCACCGGGCAGGTTGCGCACTACTTGTCCCAGCAGCTGCCCGGGCACCAGGCGTACGCCTTCGCCGTCTACTTCGGCCGGAACCAGGATCTCCAGGTCGATCTCGCCGTTGCTACCCCGCAGCAAGACCCCTTCGGGCCGGGCTTCGATCCAGAGCTGGGTCAAAACGACGTTGCTGGCGCGGGTGGGAACCACGCGGTCGAGGACCGCCAGGGCTTCCGAGAAACTTCTTTTTGGCAAGCGGATTTGCATCATCATCCTCCGTGGTTGATAGTCCTAATGCTGAAGTCGTTAATTAAAGATACCGCAGACGTAGTAGTAGGGGTTGTGGATAACGGGGAAAACCCCGCTGGTGCCCGCCGGTGCCGCAATTGACGTTGTGAACAACGCTGGGGGCGCGTGCGGCGAAGGTGTGGAAAAGGGGTGGATAAAACCCGGTTTACCCACAGGCCGCTACCGACGTGAGTACTCAACAGGTTTTTCCACAGGTTCTGCACGTGGTTTTCACAGGGTTTATCCACGGCCGACCCACCTCTTCTCGAAGAGCTCCACGGTCCTCGCCAGCTCGCGGTCGTCGGCCAGGAGCCGGTCAATTTTCTGGATTGCATACAGAACGGTGGTGTGGTCGCGGCCGCCGAAGAAGTGGCCGATCTCGGGCAGCGAGGCGTGGGTTACCTGGCGGATGAGGTACATCGCCAACTGCCGCGGCAGCACGACCTCCTTGCTGCGCCCCTTCGACTTCAGGCTGCTGACGCTGACGCCGTAGTGTTCGGCCACCGCTTGCAGGATCTCCTCCATTCCCACCGCTTCCTTGCCGCTGTTGAAGAGGTCGGCCAGGGCGCTGGCGGCTACTTCGGGGGTTACCTCGACGCCGCTCAGGGAGGCGTAGGCGATGAGACGCATCAGCGCCCCCTCGAGCTCGCGAATGTTGGAGGTTACCTGCCGAGCGACGAACTCCAGCACGTCCTCGCCGAGGTGGACGCCACGACGCTCCGCGTTCATCTTGAGGATGGCGATGCGGGTTTCCAGGTCGGGCGGTTGGATGTCGGTGATCAGGCCCCACTCGAAGCGGCTGCGCAGCCGCGCTTCCAGGGTTTCGATCTCGCGCGGCGGCCGGTCGGAGGTGAGCAAAATCTGTTTGCCGTCTTCATAAAGGGTGTTGAAGGTGTGAAAGAACTCCTCCTGGGTGCGTTCCTTGCCGGCGATGAACTGGATGTCGTCCACCAGCAGCACGTCCACCGAGCGGTAGCGCTCGCGGAAGGCGTTCATCCGGTCGGAGCGGATGGCGCTGATCAGGTGGTTGGTGAAGGTCTCGGTGGAAAAGTACTCGACCACCAGCTCCGGAAAGCGCTGTCGGACGTAGTGGCCCACGGCGTGCATCAAGTGGGTCTTGCCGAGGCCCACGCCGCCGTAGACGAAGAGGGGGTTGTAGGCCTTGCCTGGCGCTTCGGCCACCGCCAGGGCGGCGGCGTGGGCCATCTTGTTGCCGTCGCCCACCACGAAGCTCTCGAAGGTGTACTTGGGGTTGAGGCGAGTGCGCGTGGGGGAGGTTTCGTTGCCGTTGGCGGGCTCCGGCGGTGGCGCTTCGCCGCCGGGTACTACCTGGATGCGCAACTGTGGCGGCTCCACCCCCAGCCGCAGGAGCGCCTCCTGGATGAGCTGGCCGTAGTGTTTTTGGATCCAGTCGCCGGCAAAGCTCGAGGGCACCGCCAGGTTCAGACCGCCGCCCTCCCCGGGCAGCGGCCGCACCCCGCTGAACCAGGTTTGAAACTCGACCTCGGTCACGCGGTCGCGCAGGTAACCGAGCACGTTTTCCCAGATGCTCTCGTGGGTCAAACCGCCACCTCCAACAAGCCTTTCCATTCTACAAGAGCCCGGCGGCGGGCGGCGTTTGCTCCGGCCGGTGGTCGTGCTAGCCTGTAGCCGTGAAGGTTTCACGTGAAACCTACGACGTGGTAGTGATCGGCGCCGGGCACGCCGGCCTGGAGGCAGCCCTGGCGGCGGCCAAGCTGGGGGCGCGGGTGGCGCTACTGACCGGCGACCCGGACCGCGTCGGGTTGATGCCCTGCAACCCGGCGGTGGGCGGCCCCGGCAAGAGCCAGCTGGTACACGAGATAACCGCCCTGGGCGGGGCGATTGGCGTTTTGGCCGACGCCACCGCGATACACGCCCGCGTCCTCAACCGCTCCAAGGGGCCGGCGGTGCGCAGCCTGCGCGTGCAGGTGGACCGCGACGCCTACGCAGCGGCAGCCCGGAGGGCGATACTGAATAGCCCAACGATAGACCTCTTTCGCGCCGAGGCGATAGGGTTCGAACGCAAAGGTGGAGCGCTGCGGGCGGTGCTTACCGCCGACGGCCGCCGCTTCCTGACGCCGGCGGCGGTGGTCGCCGCCGGCACTTTCCTGCGCGGCCGTATCTGGTACGGCCTCAAGAGCCGGCCCGCCGGCCGTCAGGGCGAGCCGCCGGCGCAACACCTGAGCCACGAGCTTGCCGCGCTCGGCCACCGCGTGCTGCGCCTCAAGACGGGCACCCCGCCCCGCATTCGCGCCGACACCATCAAATACGAGCTATTGGAGGAGGTTCCCCCAGACGACCCCCCGGGCAGCTTTGCCGGCCACCCCGGGCCGCACGCCGCCGACCTGCCCACCTGGATGACCAGGACCGGCCCGGAGACGCACGCCATCATCAAACGCCACCTTTCCTTCTCGCCGGTCTACGCCGGGGTCACCAGCGCCACCGGCACCCGCTACTGCCCCTCGATCGAAGACAAGGTGGTGCGCTTCGCGGACCGCGACAGCCACCTGCTCTTCGTAGAGCCCGACGGCCTGGAGACGAGCGAGGTCTACCTGCAAGGGTTTTCATCGGGGCTGCCGCCGGCGGTTCAGGAAGAAATGTTGAGAACGCTGCCGGGCTTCAGCAGCGCCGTAGTGCAGCGCTACGCCTACGCGGTCGAATACGACGCCTTCGACCCTTTGGACCTGAGCCCGGGTTTGATGTCGCGCTTTCTCGGGGGGCTCTTCCTGGCGGGCCAGGTGAACGGCACCTCCGGCTACGAGGAGGCAGCCGCGCAAGGGTTGCTGGCCGGGGTCAACGCCGCCCGTTATGCCGGCGGGCAGAGCGAAGTGGCCATCGAGCCCGAAGAGGGTTATATCGGCGTGTTGGTGGACGACCTGGTAAGCCGCGGCGTCGACGAACCCTACCGGATGATGACCAGCCGGGTGGCGCTGCGGCTGCTCTTGCGCGGCGACAACGCCGACGAAAGGTTGGTGCCCAAGGCGGTCGCCTGGGGGCTGCGCCCGCAGGCGGACCTGGAGGCGGTAGAAGCAAAGTACGCCCGGGTCCGCGCCGAGCTAGAGCGGTTGGCGGGGGTACGAATAGACGGTGTTGGCGCGCTGGTCTGGCTGCGACGGCCGGGAGCCCGCCTGGCCGAGGTCTACCGCAACAGCGGCGAGCCGCCCTTCCCCCTAACCCCGGCGGAAAGGGAACAGGTAGAGTTACGCGCTCGCTACGCCGGTTACATCGAGCGGCAGCAGCGGCAGCGGGAAAAGCGCCGTGAGCTGCACCGCTACCGTTTGCCGACCGACCTGGACTACCGCCGCGTCCACAACCTTTCGGGCGAGGCGGTCGAGAAGCTCTCCCGTCGCCGACCCACCACGCTCGCCGAGGCAGCGCGGATTCCCGGCCTGCGCGACTCGGAGCTGACCGCCCTGCTGATTCACCTGGTGCGAGAGGGGGCGCTGTCGCAATGAACGAGAAAGAGCTGCTCGAGCGCTACGCCGCGCTGCTACGCCGCTACGCCGGCACCCTCAACCTGGTTTCCCAGCGCGTCCTGGCCGACCTGCCCCGCCACCTCGAGACCGCCTGCGCCTACGGCGAGGCGATCGGCGAAGGCGAAACGGTACTCGACGTTGGTTCCGGAGCCGGCCTGCCGGGGGTGCCGCTGGCGATCTGCCGCCCCGACCTGTGGGTAGTCCTCGCCGAAAAACGCGCCAAGCGGGCAGCCTTTTTGGATCTGGTCGCGGGTAGCCTGGGGCTGGCGAACCTGCAAGTGTACAATGGCGACGTGCGCAACTGGCAAGGCCGGACCGGCTACGTTACCGCCCAAGCGGTGGCCCCCTTCGACGAGATTTACCGTCTGGTACGGGCCTCGGCGCGCTATCCGCTTACCATCGTTTCCCGCAAGGGGCCCGGCTGGGAGGCGGAGGCGGAGCGCCTGGGGGCGCGGGTGTTTCACGTGAAACCCCTGGACGACGGCAGCGCCCTGGTGGCGCTGCGACTGGAGGAGCCGGCTTGAAGAGGCTCGGCATCGTCAACCAGAAGGGCGGCGTTGGCAAGACGACGACCGCGGTCAACCTGGCCACCTACCTGGCGCTGCTGGGGCGCAGGGTATTACTGGTGGACCTCGACCCGCAGGCCAACGCCACCTCCGGGCTGGGGGTGGCGCCCGACGACGGGGGAGTTACCGCGGCCTTACTCGACGGGGCCGATCCCGCCGAGCGGGTAGTCCACCTGGAGAACTACGGCCTCGACGTTCTTCCCGGCGGTGAGGGGCTGGTCGCGGCGGCGGCCGAGCTGCTGGAAGACCCCTTTCGGTTGCGCACCCGCCTGGCCGGCTTCGACGACGCTTACGACTTCGTCCTCTACGACTCCCCGCCCAGCCTGGGACCGCTGACCATAAACGTCCTGGCCGCCTCCGAGGGGCTGGTGGTCCCCCTGCAGAC
>JALVWZ010000010.1 GCA_027023115.1 Thermaceae bacterium | reverse complement strand
GCGAGAAGCGCGGTGACTATCGCGGTATGGGTTGCTCCTCGTGCCACATCCTCTACGGCGATGAGGGCTTTTACGAAGGCAACGACCCGACCATCAACAAGGAAGAGCGCGGCCACCCGTTGGCCCATCGGATCGTCGCCACCCGCGAAATCGGCGGCATTCATCCGGGCGACAGCGGCGGCATTCCCATCGCCACCTGTAACTCCTGCCACAACCGCGGCAAGCGCATCGGCGTTACCTTCCAGGGTCTGATGGAGTTCCCCTACGGCACGCCCTACAACAAGAAGGGGCAGAAGCAGCCCAAGCTGCACACCAAAAAGTACCTCTTCATCGCCGACGACGTGCACCACCGCGGCGAACCGGGCAAGGGCGGCATGCTCTGCCAGGACTGCCACACCACCATCGACATGCACGGCGACGGCAATATCTTTGCCACGACGCTGGCGCAGGTCGAGATCGAGTGCGAAGACTGCCACGGCACCCCTGACAAGTACCCCTGGGAGCTGCCGCTGGGCCAGGGCGACGAGTTCGGGCGCAAGCTGCCCGACAAGCCCCGCGGCCTCGCCGATCAGCCCCTCCCCGAAACCGCCGCCTTCGGCACCCTTTACCCGAAGGAAGACGGTTACCTCCTCACCGCCCGTGGCAACCCCTTCGGCAACGTGGTCAAGAAGGGCAACAAAGTCATCGTTCACTCCGCCAGCGGCTCCGACTTTGAAGTTCCGGTGCTCAAGGCCATCAACGAGTCCAATACCTGGAGCTCGCCCGATGCCAAGGTGGCCATGGTTTCGGTTACCCAACACACCAAGAACCTCGAGTGCTACGCCTGCCACTCCTCTTGGGTGCCGCAGTGCTACGGCTGCCACGTCAAGGTTGACTACTCCGGCGGCGTAACCGGCACCGACTGGCTCAAGTCGGGCTCGCAGGTAGACGAGCACGGCATGACCGCCGAAGCGGCGATAGGCTCCAGCGGCATCAAGTCGCCTGGCAAGATCTCCGAGTCGCGCTCGTACCTGCGCTGGGAAGACCCGGTTCTCGGCATCAACGGTGAGGGTCGCGTGACCCCGCTAATGCCCGGCTGCCAGGTCGTCTACACGGTGATCGATACCGAGGGTAAGACCATAGCCCACAACGTCATCGCCCGCTCGCCCGACGAGGCGGCCCAGCTCGGTCAGGATCTCATTCCTCTGGCCATCGACATGGCGCCGGCGCAACCGCACTCGACGCTGCCCGAAGCTCGTAGCTGCGAAAGCTGCCACAACAACCCCAAGACCCTCGGCTACGGCATCGACAAGGGCATCTACCAGGCGCACTATGCCGAAGACATCATCGCCGACCTGACCGATCCGCGCACTGGCAAGCCGCTTGCCAAGAACTACCAGGTCCAGATCCCGGCCATCCCCGACCTGACCTTCGACTGGTCGCAGATCGTCGATCCCAAGACCGGCAAGCAGGTTGCCACCGTGGGCAGCCACTGGCCGCTCTCGCGCTCGCTCCCGCAGGAAATGCGCGACAACATGGATCGCAGCGGCCTCTGCATGGGTTGCCACAAGGAGATGACCGACGAGAAGGTCTGGAGCATGGTCAGCACCCCGGGCACCCTCAACGACGCCGAGCACATCGACCTGATGCACAAGATGCTGATCAAGTACTACGAGGACGCGAAGAAGGGCAAGTAAACCACGCTTAGCCTAGAAACTAGGCTGGAGCCGGGCTCCAGCCTAGTTTCTAATCGGAGCGTGTTAGATTGACGCCCAGGAGATGAAGATGCAGCGATACCTCTTCGTGCTCATTCTCGTAGCCGCCCTGACCGGTTCGCTAAGCGGCTGCAAGCCCAAGCAAGCGAGCTCCGCCGCGAAACCCAGCGTTACGGCCCAGAACAGCGCAGCGCCCAGCGCGCCCGCGGCCACCAAGGCTCCGGCAACGGACCCCTCCGGCCCGCCAACTGTGCCGCCGGGAGCTAAGGCCGGCCCCCTGGATCTGTCGAAGGTCGGGCCGCACGACGAAACCTACGCCCACGAAAGCCTAAGCGCCGATCAGTGGGGCGAGGTAGCCTTGATGTACCAGTCGAAGAAGCAGTACGGGCAGGCGCTGTCTACCCTCGAACAGGCGCTGGCGCACTACCCCAATAGCGCCCACTTATACGCCATCCGCGGCGCACTATGGCTGCAACTTGAGGAGTACGCCAAGGCGATAGCCGACCTCAAAAAATCGCTGGAACTAGCGGAAGACCCCGGCGTGCGGGTCAACTACGCCGAGGCCCTGCGCAAGTTCGGCCGCAAGGACGACGCCCTCGAGAGTCTCGACAAGGCCCTCGCCGATCAACCCGACTACTTCCCCGCCCTCTTCAACCGCGGCGTGCTCCGCTACGAAATGGGAGACAACGAAGGCGCTCTACAAGACTTCGACGCCGCCATCAAGGTAAACCCCGACGCTGCCGCCCCTTACTTCAACCGGGCCGCAGTGCTTTGGTTATTGGGAAAGAAAAAACAAGCCATTGCCGACCTGGACACCTTCATAGCCAAGGCCCCCAAGGGCCAGTGGCGGGAAACCGCCAAGGACCTGCGCCGCACCTGGCAAGATCAGCTGGAGGCCGATAAGTGAAGAAGCTGCTCGCGTTTCTGCTCGTCATTCTGACCGTGGCTGCTGTAGCCCAGAAGAAGGCCGACGCCGCCAAGGGGCCGGTGACCTTCGATGAGCTGCTGACCGAAGCTGGGCTCGAGTATACCCTCCCCGCCGGCTTCGAGCCGCTGCCGGTAGAGTACAACGACGTGCTCCCCTATCAGTACCGAGTCCGCTCCACCGACGGCACCATCGAGATCCGCTATACCATCTTCCCGCTCGACCGGGTGGAGATAGATTACGACGACCCTCACTCGAGCGCCCCTGAGCCCGACCACCTCTTCACCCTCCTCTTCCCAGGCATCATCACCGCCGTCTCCGGCTGGGGCCACTACAAGTCGAAGGACTACCCCCCCGACGAGGCCCTGCGCCTCTTCCGCGCCGACTGGGCCGGGGTGGCGGTGCTCGAACCGATACCCGAATACAGCCCCAACTACCACCACGCGCTAATCGTGGCCATGCACCGCAACGGCCACGCCGACGCCTACCAGATATTCCTGGGCAACGACCTCAAACACATCGGCGAGGTGGCAGAGCGCGTAGAAGCCAGCCTGCGCTTCAAGAAGTGAGACTAACGGTAAAAGCAGGCCCCGCTTTGCGGGGCCTTTCGCTTTTCAACCTTCGATGACCGCCGGGAAGAGCAGCACACAAAGGGTCGCGTAGACCACGTCGAAAACCCCCAGCAGCTTCCACCAGCTCACCACCTCGGCAAAGTCCGCCACCGGATCGACTATGCCCAGCGTGGCCTTCACCGCCGCCAGCACCACCGGCAAAATCAAAGGGAAGACCAGCAGATACAGCAACACGTCCCGGGCCCGCAACCGCACCGTAAGGCCGGCGTAGAACGCCGCCACCACCGTATAGCCGGTTGCCCCCAGTACCAGAGTGACGAAGAGTTGCGGCCAGGAAGAAAGCGGCAGGTAGAACCAGGCCGCCACCAGCACCAGCAAGAAGGCCCCCATGACCAGCATCAGCAGCCACAAAAATAGCAGCTTGCCCACGTAGATCCACTCACGGCTGCCGGGCGTCAGAAGGAGTTCGTCGAGGGTTTCGTTTTCGACCTCGATGGCCCAGGCGCGGCTGGCGAGCATGCTGCCGGCAAACGCCAGCGCCACCCAGAGCACCCCCGGCCCGGCCCGCCGCAGGTTGGCTTCTTCGGGTCCAAAGGCAATGCCCATGATGAAGAGGACGACCGCGATGAACGAAAACGCCGAAAGCAAGCCGGCGCGGCCGCGCATCTCCAAGCGCAGGTCGCGCAGCGCCAGCACCCAGGCCCTCATCTGGCCGCCTCCATCTCTACCAGGCGGCTGGCAATCTCGCCGGCAAAGTCGTGGTCGTGAGTCGCCAGCACCACCGCACCGCCGCTAGCGGCGCTCCTGATGACCTCAACCAGCTCCTCGCGGCCGCCGCTGTCGAGCGCCGTTTCCGGCTCGTCGAGGAGTAGCAAACGCGGCTTTTGGAGCATCGTTCGCGCCAGCGCCAGGCGCTTGCGCATTCCGCTGGAGTAAGCAGCCACCGGCCGGCCCGCGGGCAAACCAACACGCTCCATGGCGGCGGTGATCTCGGCGGCGGCCACCGGCTTGCTGCTAAGCGCCAGCGACTGGGAAAGGTTTTCTTCGCCGCTCAGATGGCGGTAGAAGGCCGGTGGATTGGCCACCAGGCCAATCCAACCACGTTCTTGCTCGATGGCCTTGGCGGGCTTGCCAAAGAGCCGCACCTCGCCCCGCTGCGGTCGGATTAGGGTAGCGATGACCCGCAGCAGGGTGGTCTTTCCCACACCGTTGGGACCCAATAGGGCCACTATCTCGCCGGGTTCTACCGCAAGCTGCACGTCGCGCAGCACCCATTGGCAGCCGAATCGCTTCCATACCCTGCGAACTTCTACTACCGGTTCGACCACGAGCTACAGCCTTTCCATCAGCCACGAGGGCGTGAAGCGAATGAAGAAGTTGTTGAGCCGCTGGAAGGTATCGGTAAGCATCATGACGCCGACCGCCACCAAAATTGCCCCGGAAACGCGCTCCACCCAAAGCGAGAGGCGGCCGCTGCGCCTGATAAAGTAGGTGACCTTGTCGGTGAAGAGGGCCACCAAAAAGAACGGCACCGCCAGACCCAGGTCGTAGACCAGCAGGTAGACGATGCCCTGAGCGCCGCCGTTGAAGGCCAGAGCCAGAATGCCGCCGAGGATCGGCCCAATGCAGGGCAGCCAGGCAGTAGCCAGGGCCATGCCCATCAGGAAGGCCCCCCAGGGGCGAGAGGTGTCACCACTGTAGCTAACCCCGCCGATACGGGCCAGGTAGGGGATCTTGAGGCCCAGCATGTAGAGGCCGAAGAGGATCAACAGCACTCCGCCAACGCGCCCCAGTATTGGCTTGTAAGCCGCCAGCATGCCGCCCAACAGGGTGAACGGCAGGCCCATGACTATGAAGATGAGGCTAAATCCGAGGATGAAAAAGGTGGCGTTCCGTACCGGC
>JALVWZ010000009.1 GCA_027023115.1 Thermaceae bacterium | reverse complement strand
GCGCCGCCCCAATCAGCTCTCGGGCGACCGCCACCCGCTGCTGCTGCCCGCCCGAGAGCTGATTGGGGCGGCGCTCGGCGTAGCCGTCCAGCTCCAGCTCGGCCAGGGCCGCAAGAGCGCGCTCGCGCCGTTCTGCGGACGGCCGTCCGCGCAGCTCGAGTACGAAGGCGGCGTTCTCGAGTGCGGTAAGCACCGGAATCAGGTTATAGGCCTGAAAGACGAAGCCCACCTTCCAAAGGCGAATCCGTGCCCGCTCCACGGCGTTCTTGTCGTCCAGACGTTCTCCGTCCAGCCAGACCTCGCCCTCGGTGGGGCGGTCGAGGCCGCCGAGGAGGTGTAATAGTGTGCTTTTTCCCGAGCCGGACGGGCCGGCAATAGCAGTGAACTCGCCCGCTTGGACAGTTAGATTGACACCCCGTAGGGCGGGTGTTTCTACGCCGTCAGCTTTGTAGACCTTATGCAGGTTCCGGGCTTCGACAAGGGCATTCATGCAACTCCTCCTATGCGACGTGGCGCATGGCCTCTACGGGTTCCAGCCGCCCCGCCAGCCAAGCCGGCCAAAGAGCGCTGGCCAGAGCCGTGAGCACTGCAAACGCGAAGACCAGCGCCACCTGCGCAGGGGTAATGCTGGCGTACATGACGACTGGCAGGCCAAACTCGGCGTACTGGCGGGCCAACGGCCCGGGCAGGCTGAAGCCGTGACTCATCCGCCAAACGGCCAGGCCGCCCAGGGCTCCGCCAACCGCCGCCCCGCTCAGCACCAGCAGCAGGCTTTCTATGATCACCAAGCGCATTATCCGCCAGCGATCGGCTCCCAGGGCGATGATTACGCCGAACTCGCGGATGCGTTCGACCAGACCGAGGTAGACCGTATTGACCACCAGCAATCCGGCGAGCACGAAGAAGATTACCGCGTAGATAAGCAAGAGTGGCGTCATCATGTCCAGGATGGCAGCCATTGCCGGCTCCGCCTGCCTCCAGGTGAGCAGCTCGAATCCGCCGGGCACCAGCGGCGCCAGTTTGCTGCGCGCCTGCTCCAGCCGGCCTTGTTGGGCGGGGCTAATCAGGCCGGGCAGAAAGATTACGATCCGGCTGGCAGCGTTCGGGGCCGCCAGCTCCTGTGCCGCCGCCAGCGTTATGACTGCCGTGCGCGCTTCCATGGTGCTCTCGGGTAACGCGACCAGCCCAGAAACGGTGAAAGCGGCGGCGCCGATGCCGCTGGTATTGGGTACGAAGGCGTAAACGCTGTCGCCGACTTTCACCTTGAGCGCCCGCGCCAGCGCGCGACCGAGAGCAGCGCTCCACTCCTCGCCGTTTTGAGGCGGGCCGCCCGCCATCAGTTTTTTGGTCACGAACTCCTTCATCAGACGGCCGCCGGGCTCGAGACCGTAAAGCAAGACCCCGCGAGAGCGCTTCTCACCGGCCAGCAAGGCGGGCACCTCCAACATCGCCTCGACGTCGGCGCCCGGCAGGGCCCGTGCCAGGCGTTCTTGCAAAGCCGGCGCGTCTTGGATCAGGCCGCGCTCGAACTCGCGTATTTTGTCAGCGTTCTTCACTCTCAATATCAAGTGCCCGGTGCTGCGCGTCATGTTCTGAAACATGCCGTTTACAACCGCGCCGCTAAAACCGTACATGATCATCATCAACGCCACCACCGCAGCCACCGCGGCGCCGGTCAGCAAACTGCGGCCCCGGCCGCGGCGCACGTTCTTCCAGGCCAGCGACCACATCAGTAACGGCACCCCCGCTTAAGCGCGCTCTGCGCGAAGCAGCCGTCCGGCACCGGCCCCACCCTCCAGTCCGAAACCTCGAACCTGGTGCGCCAGCCCTGGTTTAGCAGGTCGCGAACCTTGCTTGTAGTGATCAGATAGCGGCCGGGCGCGTACTCGGCGAAGCCGCTAATGACCACTTCCTTGACCGGATTGCCGCGCTGGTCATAGTAGACGATCTTTTGCGGCAGAACGCGCTTCTTCTCGACGGCCAGCGTAACCTTGCCCCAAGGGGTGGGGGCGTGCGGCTTGGGCGTGAGTTCCAGAAGTATGGCGTCTTCGTTCACGTCCCGCGTTTGCGGCTGGTAGTTGTCCTCCAGGTCGCGGCCGGAGAGGTCGGCGTAGCTAACGTCGGACCCCAGAAAGCGGCTGTTGTGGCCGCTGGGCGGCAGCCGCAGCACCCGCCCCAGGCGGGGGTTGTAGACCCAGATGTCGTCGCCGATGGTCAGGAAGGCCTGGCCGGCGTCGCGCTTGGGCAGGATTACCCGGATCAGCGCCTTGCGGTCGCCGTCGCTGACGACGCGCAGCTCATAAGTCTTGCTGCGGTCGGGACGTTCGACCACCAGGGTGTAGGTGGCGGTCATGGCCGGACCGCGCAGACGGTTTAGCGCCTGGTGCAGAATTGCTCGCGGGTCAGGGCTGGCCAGGGCGGTAGTGGCAAGCAGTAAGAGTATGGTCAGGTATTGCTTCATAACTCCTCCTATTCCCAACGCAGTGCCGCAGCTGCCTGCAGTCGCCGCGCCCGCAGGGCGGGGAAGAAGAAAGCGGCGAGCGCCGAGACGATCACGGTGATCAGCGAATATAAAACGTAAAGCGGCGAGAGGAAGGTGTAGAACTCTTCGGCAAAGCCGGCCTCGCTCCAGGCCTCGCCGTATAGCTGGAAGAAGGGCCCGAGGACGTTGTGGGTGGAGGTGTAGTAGATGAGCACGTAACCCAGCAGCAGCCCCAGCAGCCAGCCGACGGCGGTGGCGAACGCCGCTTCGAGGACGATCATCCAACCCAGGTTGCCGCTGTTCATTCCCAGCGCCAGGATGACGCCGAACTCGCGGGTGCGCTCGAGCACGCTGACGATCAGCGTGCTGGTCACCGCCAGCGCCGCGAAGATAGCCAGCAAGAGGCCGATTGGCAGTGAGAGCTTTTTCGCGGCCTCGACGTCGGTCTTGATGGGGCCTACCAAGTCCCAAACCGGCTTGGCGGTCAGGCTGGCGGGCAGCGCCTTCGCCAGCCGACGGGCCAGCGCTTGTTCGCGGCCGAGCGGAGCGTTCACCGCAAGATGAGTCGCTCCCGGCAAGCCGGTCAAATAACGAGCGTCGTCTATGTGCAGATAGACGCCGGAGTTGTCAACGGTGGAAACCCGGGCGTGCGTTAGCCCCACGACTTCCAGGCCCAACGAACGCGGTCCCGCCAGCGCCGCGGTGCTGACCACCAGCCGTTCGCCCAGGCGCACGTCGAGACGTTTTGCCAGCTTGTAGCCCAAAACTACCTCGCCGGAGGCGGTCAGCCAGCGCCCCTCGCCCACCCTCGCGGGAACTCGCGAAACGGCGGTCTCGGCAAACGGGTCCACGCCGCGCAGGAAGGCCGTTTCCGAGAGGTAGGGGGAGGTGAGCAGGCCGGCGAAGCGCAGCCGGGGCGCGTACGGCGGCGAGTCGGCGCTGGCCAGAGCCGCCAGCGCCCGCTCGGTGTCCGTCATGCCGTTTTCGGGGTCGGGATCGGCGAACCAGGCCGTGCGGGCCACGGTTACCGGGGCCAGCACGTAGCGGGCGTGGGCCTCGAGCACCGACAACATGTAACCGTCGACCAAGCTCCAGTAGAAGATAGTAGCTACCGTGGCGTAGGCCACCACCGCCGCCAACAAGTAGGTGCGCTGACGGTGCCGCCAAATGTTTCGCCAAGCGAGGCGGGCGGTCGTCAGCGCGGCAGCATTCCTCATTGCGCCTTCCTCTTTTCGTGCCACTCGCGGGCAAAGGTTTCGAGCAGCTCGATGTAGAGCGCGAGGGCCCCTTCCATCTCGGCCAGCCGGGCGTCGCGCTCTGGCCGCGCCGGCAGGGCGGCGCGGGCTTCGCGCGCGAAATCGAGAAAGCTGCGGCTTACCCGTTTTTCCATGGCCAGCATGGCGTTCCAAGGGTCGGAAGACACCTTGAAGTACGCCTGACGGCTGCCGGGGCGGCCGCTGCGGCGGATGATGCCCATCTGAATCAAAAGGCGGGTGGCGTTGCTGACCGATGCCTTACTTACACCAAGTCCGGCGGCCAGATCATCCAGTGAAACTTCTTCCTCCTCAGACAAAATCAGCCAGCCCAGCACCCGGCCGGCCATACGCGGCATGCCAAAAGCCTCGAAGCCGATGCCCATCTGTTCTACGAGTTGCCGTACGACTCCCGAGTCGCCATCCATGAGGCGAGCCTACACTGGTTAAGTACGTTTAGTCAATACTAAAAGATGTTAAACATCAGGAAGCGCAGGCAGTTGCCTTGCCCAGAGTACGAACTCGAGGTGCTTCAGATAGGCCAGCGCCGCCTCGCTGGCCGGCTGGTCCATCTCCAGGCTCATCAAGGCGTCGCCGCCCTTCTGGGCGCGGCCGGAAACGATGCGGGCAATGTTGATGCCTTCGTCGGCCAGCACTAGCGCCACCCGCGCGATGGCTCCGGGGCGGTCGCGGTGGCGCACCAGAAGCGCCGGCGCTTCACCGCTCAGGTAGGCGTCCAGGCCGTCTATTTGCCAGATCCGCACTACTCCGCCGCCAATGGAGCTGCCTACCACCACGTGGCTCTCTGCGCCGGCGCTCAGCTCGATACGAACGGTATTGGGGTGAACGTCGCCCAGCTCGACGTTCTCGAACCGGTAGCGCAAACCGGCGGCGTCCGCCAGCCGGTCGGCTTCCCTGATCCGCTCGTCGTCGGTGGCGAGGCCGAGAACCCCGGCCAGGAGCGCCAAGTGAGTTCCGTGGCCGCGCCCGGTCTTGGCAAAGCTGCCGTGCAGTCCAAACGTAACCTGCTCGGGCGCCGCACCCAAAACGGCCCGAGCCAGCCAGGCGATGCGAACCGCGCCGGCTGTATGGCTCGAGGAAGGGCCGACCATGACCGGACCAATCATTTGCAATATCCCCATGGGGTCATTTTAGACGCCGGGCCGTGGCACAATGGATACATGCGGAAGCTACTCTTACTGATCGCCATCCTTACGGCCGGTATGGCACTGGCCCAGTCCTTACAAGTTCCCCGGCAGGCGCGGGTAGGGGAGCCGCTAGAGATCGTGGTCGAGGGGGTCGAGCAGGGAGCATACCCGGTGGAGATCGCCGGCCCCGATGGGGTGCGGGTGGTTACCATCGTCGCCCAGGACGGGCGGGGTGAAATCGACTGGACCCCGGACGCCAGCGGCAGCTACCAGTTGAAGCTCTA
>JALVWZ010000008.1 GCA_027023115.1 Thermaceae bacterium | reverse complement strand
TTCAAACCCTCCCCTACCGGTAAAGAGCCGGAAGCTGGGCAGGACACTTCTACGGGCTGCAATCAACAATCCACGAGCTACAAGCTACAGGCCACGAGCCACGGACCCACTCAGAACGAGTCATGCGCTGTTGGCCGTTTCGTCACCACCACCACGCACCACGTACTACGTACTACGTGCCACGTACCAGCGGGGGCGGACACACGGGTCCGCCCCTACATCGAGATAAATCGAGCCACGAATCACGAACTGCAACTACAGGCCACGAGCTACAAGCCGCATGCCGCTATCTCGTCATTCCCGCCAAGCGAGCCGGAAGGCTCGCGTGAGCCAGTCCAAAACGGCTCAGTCTCCGGCAGCGCAGCTCCTAGAGTCGAAGAAGACTTGGCGTTAAGGCGACGACGACGCAGAGTCCTTGCCGCGAGTTTTGAAGCGCTCCTGCCCCGGCTTTCGCTGGGGTGATGGGGAAAGCTCGCGGCAACGGGGGTGACCGTAACGGCGTGGTCGAACTCTACGTCTAGCTCATCCCGCGCGATATGTACTGCTCCAGCTGCTCGATGTGGAACTGCTGTTCGTCCATGATCGCCTTGACCACGTCGCCAATGGAGATGAAACCCACCAGGCGGTCACCTTCCAAAACTGGCAGGTGGCGAACGCGCTTGTCGGTCATCAGCGCCATGCACTGCCAGTCGCTGGTTTCGGGGGTGACGTAGAGAACGTGGCTGCTCATGATCTCGCTGACCGGCAGGTCCTTGGAAGACCTGCCCTGCAGGATGACCTTGCGGGCGTAATCGCGCTCGGAGAAGAGGCCGACGATGCGCCCCTCGCGGTCCACCACCGGCAGCGCCCCGACGTTGTACTCGGCCATCTTCTCGAGCGCCTCCAGGACGGTCGCGTCCGGCGCGATGGTGTAGACCTCGTGCCCCTTTTTGTCTAACATCTGGCGTACCGTTGCCATTGCAACCTCCTTTTCCCGGTCTGAGCGGGGTGTTGGGTAGCCTTCATTGTAACCCGGGGTATCCTGTAGGCGTATGGTGCGCCACGCGATCTTGCAACTAAAACCGGCCAAGGGCCAGATAGGCCGCAATCTCGAGCACCTCGAGGCCGCCCTGGCCAAGCTGGCCACTGAAGAGGTGGACGTGGCCGTCGCCCCCGAGGCCTACCCCACCGGCTACTTCCTCCAGGGTGGGGTGCGCGAGCTGGCGCTGGAGGCCGCCGAGCTGGAAGACCGGCTGAGCGCGTGGCACGCCGCGCACTACCAAAAGCCGCTCGACCTGATTGTTGGCTTTTACGAACGCGACGGCGGCGACTACTACAACACCGCCGCTTATCTCGAGCTGGGCGGACGCGGTCTGCTTCACCGCCACCGCAAGATCTTCCTACCCACCTACGGCGTCTTCGACGAAGAACGCTTTCTGAACCGCGGTCACGAGCTTAAGACCTTCACCACCCGCTTTGGCCGCGCCGCCATGCTGATCTGCGAAGACTTCTGGCACACCGTCACCGCTTCCATCGCCGCTTTGCAGGGGGCCGAGATAATCTACGTGCCCTCCGCCTCGCCGGCGCGCGGCTTTGCCGGCGCTCGCCCGGCCAACGTGGAGCGCTGGGAAACGCTGGCCCGCACCGTTTCCGGCGAGCACGGCCTTTACGTGGCCCTGGCCAGCCTGGTGGGCAGCGAGGCGGGCAAGATGATGAGCGGCGGCAGCTTGCTGGCCGGCCCCGAAGGCGAGGTTATCGCCCACGCGCCGCCGTTCACCGAAGCGGTACTGCTGGCCGACGTGGACCTGAAGCGCATTCCGCCGGTCCGCTACGACAACCCCCTGCTGGCCGACCTGAAGGCCGGCCTGCCGCTGATATTCCCGGAGCTGCGCAAGATAGTGGAGGAACTATGAAGCTCATCCGCGGCGCCACCAACCACGAGGTGCTCGACCTCAACTACCCGCTGGTGGCCAAGACCCTGGTACGCTTCATCCGCGAAGAGCTTAACGGCCGCGGCTACGAAGAAGCGGTGGTGGCCGTGAGCGGCGGGGTGGACTCGGCGGTAACGCTGGCGCTGGCAGCGCGCGCCCTCGGCCCGGACAAGGTCCACGCCCTTTCGCTGCCGCACCGCGACTCTTCACCAGAGTCGCGCAGCCACGCCGAGCTGGTGGCGGCCCGCTTTGGCGTCGAGTTGGAAACGGTGGACATCACCCCCATGGTCGAGGGCTACGCCGAGCAAACGCCAGGGATCACGCCGCGCCGCAAGGGCAACGTCATGGCGCGGGCGCGAATGATCGTCACCTTCGACAAGTCCGAGCAGTACCACGCCCTGCCGCTGGGAACCGGCAACAAAACTGAGCGCCTCTTCGGCTACTTCACCTGGCACGCCGACGACAGCCCGCCGGTCAATCCGCTGGGCGACCTCTACAAGACCCAGGTTTGGGGGCTGGCCGAACACCTGGGAGTTCCGGACGAGATAGTCCACAAAGCACCGACCGCCGACCTGGAGCCGGGGCAGACCGACGAGGCCGACCTGGGAGTCCGCTACCGCCGCGCCGACGTGATCTTGGAACACTACCTGAAGGGTTACCCCGACGAGTACATCGTGGCCCTTGGTTACACGCCCGCCGAGGTGGCCACGGTAAAACGCCGCGTCAACCGCACCCACTACAAGCGGCACCTGCCGGCGGTGGCCCTCCTGAGCAGCACCGCCATCAACGAGTTCTACCTGCGGCCGCTCGACTTCCGCACCGAAGACGGCTGATTTTATTCCGGTCGGTAAGCCGTGCTACCATGGGTGCGGACTTTTTTGAACCACCCGGGAGGATACCTAGTGTACGAGGAAATAACAGGCGTCGTAACCGATCCGGGCAGTAGCCTGAGCCCGGCGGCGGCAAAGCGCCGGGGAGTACTCCTGCTCAACCCGGAAGAACCGCTCGAGCCCCAGTACCGGCGCTACCTGGAGTACTACGACCGCCTGCTGTCGCTGCACGCCTCGCCGCTAATCTGCCCCGTTTACGAGATGGCCAGCGAGGCCGTCGGCGCCCTCGAGGGGCGCGTGCGAATCGTCAACACCCGTCTCGGCTCCGCCGGGCTGGGAGCGGCGGCCATCCGTGCTGCCGAGCTGATCGCGGGCGGCCTTGGCGAAGAGGCGGTCATGGCCGAACTGGAGCGGCTCGCCGGCGAGGGCCGCTTCTACCTGGCTACCCACGACCTCAGCAAACTCGAGGAAAACCGGATGCTGCCGCCCTTCGCCGCTCCCATCGGCCGCGCGCTGGGTTTTTGGGCGCTATTCACCCTCGAGCAGGGCCGCTTTCGGTCACCACGCCCCATACCCGGCGCCCGTGTTCTGGAAACGCTGACGGCGCTCCTGGAAAAGCGCTATCGCCAGCAACGACTGCGGGTGCGCGCGGTGGTGGGCGACCTGCCGCCAGAGGTACGGGAACGCTTCAAAGACGTTCTCGCCAGCCGTTTGCACATGACCAGCGGCAGCTTGGCCCCCATGGACCCGCTTGCCCGCAGCCGGGTAGGCGAACACGCGCTGGCGGTCTTCGCCTACCCGGTATGACCCGCGGCACGATTACGTGCTATTACGAAGGCTTCTTTACCGGCGTGACCGCCGCTTCGTCTTCCTCACCAGTCCTGATCCGGACCACCCTTTCCACCGGCATGACGAATATCTTGCCGTCGCCCACCTCGCCGGTACGCGCCGAGCCAAGGATGGCGGCAATGGTAGGCTCCACGAAACCATCGGAAACGCCGATTTCCAGCTTGACCTTGTCGTAGAGGCCCATCTTGACGGTGGTGCCGCGGTAGGTTTCCACCCGTTCGGTGCCGCCGCCGTGCCCCTGGACGCGGCTGATGGTCAGGCCGCGCACCTCGGCCTTGAACAAGGCCTCCAGAACGTCGTTCAGCTTCTCCGGCCGAATGATGGCCACGATCATCTTCATGCCGCACCTCCCTGCTCGCCGTCAAGCACCAGGATAGCCCCCTCGGTTACCGGGTAAGCCTCCTCGCCGTGCTGCGCGGCGTCCATGCCCACCGCCTGTTCGCGCTCGTCGGCCCGCAAAGGCGTAAGCAGCCCCACCAGCTTAAGTAACAGGAAGGATGCCGCCGCGCTCAGAACTATCGCCGCCAGCACCGCCTCGGTCTGAACCCAGAGCTGCCATGCGTTACCCTCCAGCAACCCCGCGGTGCCGCCCCAGGCCTTCGAAGCAAAGACACCGGTCAGTAGCGCGCCGCTGATCCCCCCTAGGCCATGCGCGCCAAAGACGTCGAGGGAATCGTCCAGGCCCAGCTTGGGGCGGTGGATAATGAAGAAGTAGCTGGGCAACGCCCCCAAAGCGCCCACCCAAATGGCCCCCAGTGGCCCGACGAAGCCGGCCGCCGGCGTGATCGCCACCAGCCCCACCACCGCCGCGGTGGCCGCGCCCACGGCGGTGGCGCGCCCGTACTGGATCAGCTCCAGCACCATCCAGACGACCATCGTCGCCGCCGGCGCCAGAAATGTATTGGTAAAGGCCAGCGCCGCACTGCCATCGGCGGCGTAGGCGCTGCCGCCGTTGAAGCCAAACCAGCCGAACCACAAGAGCCCCGCCCCCAGCAGCACGAAGGGAATGTTGTGGGGCAGGAACGCCAGCCGCCCAAAGTCTTTGCGCCGCCCGAGCACCAGCACACCAACGAGCCCGGCGACGGCGGCGTTGATGTGCACCACGGTGCCGCCGGCAAAGTCGAGAGCCCCCAGGTCTTTCAGGAGGGCCGCGCCCGCCGGCCCCCAGACCCAGTGCGCCAGCACCGCGTAGTCGAACACCGTCCAAAGGGTAATGAACAGCAGCCAGGCCTTGAAACGCATCCTGCCCACCAGCGAGCCGGAGATGAGCGCCGCAGCGATGACCGCGAAGGTCCCTTGAAAAGCTACGTCCAGCAGGGCCGGCATCTCGCCCTTGAGGTCAATGCCCTGCAAGAACGCCAGCGAGAGGTCTCCGATGAACTTGCCACCCGCACCGTAGGCGAGCGAATAACCAAGCAGCGCCCAAACGATGGTCACGAAGCCCAGCGCCCCAAAGCTCATCATCATGGTGTTGAGAACGTTCTTCTGGCGCACCAGCCCGCCGTAGAAGAAAGCCAGCGCCGGGGTCATCAATAACACAAGCGCGGTCGAAACCAGCATCCAGGCGGTCGTGCCGCT
>JALVWZ010000007.1 GCA_027023115.1 Thermaceae bacterium | reverse complement strand
CCGAGGCGTTCTTGGCCGAACGCAGTACGCGATACACGCCGGCCGTTTCCAAGTAGAGGGTGGCGTCCACAACGTGCTCGATGACCTTGGGCCCGGCCACGGTGCCCTCCTTGGTAACGTGGCCCACCAGCACCAGCGTGGAGCCGGCCGCTTTGGCCCAGCGCACCAGCGCCTGGGTGGCGTTGCGCACCGCCACCAGCGAGCCGGGAACGCCCTCAGACTCGATGGTTTGTATTGAGTCCACAACCACCAGCTCCGGCGTCGCCTGCTCGAGGCCCGCCAGCACGGACTCCAGCCGGGTCTCGCGAATCAGCTCCAGGCCGCCCTCCACCCCCAGCCGCTGCGCCCGCAGCTTGACCTGCCGGGGCGACTCCTCGCCGGCGACGTAGACCACGCTCTTACCGGCGCGCAGCACGGCGTTTGCAATCTGTAGGAGCAGGGTGCTCTTGCCCACCCCCGGCTCACCGCCAATCAGCAACGCCGACCCGGGCACGAACCCGCCGCCTAGCACCCGGTCCACCTCGGCCAGGCCGCTGCCAAAGCGCGGGTCGCGCCGCGCCTCGACCTCTGCCAGGCGGATGCGCCCGGCAGGGGCCGCTTTGGTAGCGGGCGCGCTCTCTTCCTTTTCGGCGATGAAGCTCCCCCATGCGCCGCAACTGGGACAGCGTCCCAGCGGTTTGGGCGCCTTGTAGCCACACTCCACGCAACGGTACGCGGCGCGCGCCTTGGCCATTAGGCTTCACCCTCCCCGGCAACGCGCCACGCGCGATTCATGGCTATACGAGGCTCACCTCTTCCGACTCGAAGTAGAGCTCGTCGCCGCGCAGACTAACCCGCAAACCGCCCCCGGGACGCTCCAACAACTTCAGTGAAAGCGGGTCTTCGACACGATTGCGGATGATGCCGCGCAAGATACGGGCCGAGCCCAGCTTGGGCGCCTGCGCCACTATCCAGCGGGCGACGCTCTCGTCAAAGCTGACCTCCACTTCGCGGCTGGCCAGCTCGTCGGCTATCTCACGCAACATGAAGCCGGCGATCTGCACCAGCTCCTCCTCGCCGAGGGTGTTGAAGCGGATCACCTCGTCCAGGCGGTCGAGGAACTCGGGGGCGAAGAGCGCCTTGAGGGGCGACTCGCTGTCTACCTCGCTGTCGGTAAAACCGATGGCCGGCCCCACGTTGAAGCCGGTGTTGGAGGTCATTATCAAGATCACCCGGCGGAAGTCCACCGTGCGCCCCAGACCGTCGGTGAGACGGCCGTCGTCTAGCACCTGCAAGAACGCGCCGTAGACGTCGGGGTGGGCCTTTTCGATCTCGTCGAGTAGCACCACGCTAAACGGCTGCTTACGAACCGCCTCGGTAAGGCGGCCGCCCTGCTCGTGGCCAACGTAACCCGGCGGGGCGCCGATCAGCTTGGAGATCGAGTGCGGCTCCTGAAACTCCGACATGTCGAAGCGGATCAACGCCCGCTCGCTGCCGAATAGGGTCTGCGCCAGCGCCTTGGCCAGCTGCGTCTTGCCAACGCCGCTGGGGCCGACGAAGAGGAAGCTGGCGGTCACCCGGGTGCGGCCGCCGAGACCCACCTTGGCCCGCCTGAGCGCCGCCGCCAGGGCGTGTACCGCTTCGTCCTGGCCCACCACCTGCTCACGCAGGCGGTCTTCGAGCTCGAGCAGGTTCTTCTCTTCCGACTCGTCCACGTACACGCCGCCCCAGGAATCGAGCACCGCTTCCAGGTCCTCGCGACCGACCACCGGGGTTTCGTCCTCGTCGGTCAGCACCGGCAGGCCCAGCGAGGCGTTGAGGCGCACCCGGCTGGCGGCCTCGTCGATCAGGTCGATGGCCTTGTCGGGGAAGTTGCGCCCGGGCATGCCGCGCTCGCCGATGCGAACGGAGGTCTTGAGGATGTCGTCGGGGATGGCCACGCCGTGGTGCGCCTCGTAGCGCGGGCGCAGTCCCTTGAGGATTTCCAGGGTTTCCTCGGGGCTGGGCTCGAGCACTATCACCGGCTGGAAGCGCCTTTCCAAAGCGGCGTCCTTTTCGACGTAGCGGTGGTACTCACCGGTTGTGGTCGCGCCGATTAGCTGAATCTCGCCACGCGAGAGCGCCGGCTTGAGGATGTTGGCGGCGTCGAGCGTCCCCTCGGCCCCGCCCGCGCCGATGAGCGTGTGCAGCTCGTCGAGAAACGCGATTACCTTACCGCTCTTGAGCTCTTCTATTATCTGCCGCAGGCGCTCTTCGAACTCGCCGCGGTACTTGGTGCCGGCCACCACGCCGGCCAGGTCGAGCGCCACCACCCGCGCTCCCTGCAATACCGGCGGCACCCGGCCTTCGGTGATCGCCTGAGCCAGGCCCTCCACGATGGCCGTCTTGCCCACGCCGGGGTCGCCCACCAGCACCGGGTTGTTCTTGGTGCGCCGGGCGAGAATCTGGATCACGCGGTTGATCTCGTCCACGCGGCCGATGACCGGGTCCAGCTTGCCCTCGCGGGCGTCTTTGGTCAGGTCGCGGGCGTACTCGTCCAGAAACGGCGTGTTTACCGGCTTGGCGGCGGTTTGTTCCTCACCGCCGGCAATTATCCGCCAGCGAATCGTATCTACGTCCTTGGCGAAGTGGCTGAGAATGCGATAGGCGACCCCGTCGCCCTCGCGGATGATGCCCAAGAGGATGTGCTCGGTGCCGATGGTGGGCGAGCTCATGTTGCGCGCCTCGGCGCCGGCCAGCTCCATGACCCGGCGGGCGCGCGGGGTAATGGCCGGCGGCTCGCCCGAGCGGGTTCCCTCGCCGCGGCCAACTAGTTCCTCGACCATGCGCCGCATGGCCTCCAGGTTGGCGCCGTATTCGGCGAGAACCCGGGCCGCGGTGCCACCCTCGCGCATCAGGCCGAGGAGCAGGTGCTCCGGCCCGATCATCGAGTGGCCGAGGCGGCTGCCCTCCTCGCGGGCGTAATGGAAAACCAGGCGTGCACGGTCGTCGTATCTGTTCAAGGCGGGTACTCCTTTCTAGCGTGCCTTGAATCCTTTTGCCTATAGGCTTCTAGTATCGTTTCTACCCTCTCTGACGTAACGGGAACGATGGTGAAGCCTACCTATATGATATATTATCCGCGCGCTTTCGGGGCGCGTGAACCGTACGTTACAACATCTCATGAACGGAGTCATGATGCTCTTTCAAGACTTGATACTAAAACTGCACGAATACTGGGGCGGCTACGGCTGCGTCATTACCGAGCCCTACGATACCGAGGTGGGCGCCGGCACCTTCTACCCCACCACCTTCCTCAAGGCCCTGGGCCCGGAACCTTGGAAGACTGCCTACGTGGCCCCCAGCCGCCGCCCCCAGGACGGCCGCTACGGCGAGAACCCTTACCGCTTCCAGTACTACTTCCAGTACCAGGTAATCCTCAAACCCTCGCCGGCCGACGTGCAGGACCTCTACCTCGACTCGCTCCGCGCCATCGGCATTCGCGTCGAAGACCACGACGTACGCTTCGTCGAAGACAACTGGGAAAGTCCCACCCTGGGAGCCTGGGGGCTGGGCTGGGAAGTGTGGCTGGACGGCATGGAGATTACCCAGTTCACCTACTTCCAGCAGGTGGGCGGCGTGGACGTCAAGCCGGTCAGCGTCGAGATAACCTACGGCCTCGAGCGCATCGCCCTCTACCTGCAAGACAAGAAACATACCTACGACGTGGAGTACGCTCCGGGCGTGACCATCGGCGACATCCGCCGCGAGTTCGAGCTGGAGCACTGCGAGTACAACTTCAAGCACGTCAACGCCGAGAAGGTGCGCCGCTGGTTCGACGACTACGAAGAAGAAGCCCGCCGCCTCCTGGAGCTGGGCCTGATCCACCCCGCCTACGAATTCGTCCTCAAGGCCTCGCACGCCTTCAACCTGCTCGACGCCCGCGGCGTCCTCAGCCACGCCGAGCGGCAGGCCTACGTCCAGCGCGTCCGCCGCCTGGCCGAGGCCACGGCGCGCGCCTACCTCGCCAAGCACTACCCGGAGGTGGCCTCGTGAACCTCTTGTTCGAGATCGGAACCGAAGAACTACCGGCCGGCTACGTGCCCCGGGCCCTGGCCGACCTGCGCCGCCTGGCAGCCGAGCGCCTCGAGGCCGCCAGGCTCTCTTTCGAAGAAATAGAAACCTACGCCACCCCGCGCCGCCTGGCGCTAATCGTGCGCGGCCTGCCCGAAAAGAGCGCCCGCTTGGAGGAAGACCGCCGTGGTCCGCCGGCGCAGGCCGCCTTCAAGGACGGCCAACCCACCCCCGCCGCCCTGGGCTTTGCCCGCAAAGCCGGCGTGGAGGTTAGCGAACTGGAGGTTCGTGACGGATACGTCTGGGCGCGGGTAGTGCACGAAGGCGAGCCCACGGCGCGCCTGCTGCCGGAGCTGCTGGCGGGCTTGGTGCGCGACCTACCGGCGCCCAAGAAGATGATCTGGGGCGAGGGCGACGGCCCCTTCGTGCGGCCGGTGCGCTGGCTGGTGGCGCTTTTGGACGGCGAAGTTCTGCCGGTCGAGGTCTTCAACGTCAGCGCCGGCAGCACCAGCCACGGCCACCGCTTCCTGGCCCCGGGCGGGGTCGAAGTGGACGCCAACACCTACCGCGACGCGCTCTACGACGCCTACGTGGTGGCCGACGTTGCCCAGCGCCGCGAGCGGATCACCCTCGAGGCCGCCACCTTGGCCCTCAGCGAGAGCCTAGAGGCGGTGATACCCGAAGACTTGCTGGAAGAAGTTACCCATCTCGTCGAGTGGCCGGTTGCGGTCATGGGAAGTTATTCACCCAAATACCTGGAGCTCCCCGACGAAGTTCTTGCCACGGTGATGATCCAACACCAACGCTTCTTCCCGGTTCGTAAGCCCGGCGAGCGCTTGGCGAACCGCTTCATCGGTATCTCCGGCCACCAGCCGCCCGACCTGAACGTGGTTCGCGCCGGCTACGAACAAGTGCTCGAGGGCCGCATCTACGACGCTTACTTCTTCTGGACCGAAGACCTGCAGACCCCGCTGGCCGAGCACCACAAGAAGCTCGCTGGCATAAACTTCCAGCGCGGCCTGGGAACGATGGCCGACAAGGTGGAACGCGTCGGCGAGGCCGCAATTGGGCTATCAGACTGGCTGCCGCTCGACGAGAACGTCCTCCGTGAAGCAGCCGCGCTCTTCAAGGCCGACCTGCCCACCCAGATGGTCTACGAGTTCCCCGAGCTCGAGG
>JALVWZ010000006.1 GCA_027023115.1 Thermaceae bacterium | reverse complement strand
GTACTGCTGCTACTCGACACCGGCGAGATGGTGCTGCTAACGCCTCGTAAACCCAAGCTGCTGTTGGCGCAGCTGCGTCAGGCCCTACCGGAGGGAAGCGGAGATGAAAAGCAGGGCTAAAGCCTGTACCCCCGAGCCGGTGCGCAGTCTGGCGGCGCCGCTCCTGGTACTGCTCGGTTCCGTTGCTTCCGTGGCGGTGCTGCTTTATGTATTCGGCGACGATGCGGCCAAGTTCTGGTGGGTGTTTCTCGAGGTCGTCCTGAGCAGCGCGCTCATCCTTGGTTTCATCTGGTTGGCGCCGCGCCGGCTGGGTTACCACGCCACCCCCAGCCGCCTGCGCATCCGCACCTTCATCAGCTCCGTCGAAGTGCCCAAAGGCCGCATCAAACGCGCCCGGCTGGTCAGCTACCGCCTCGGCTTCAAAACCATCGGCGCGGAGATGCCGGGCTTCTATGCCGGCGGTTTTCGCAGCAACCTGGGCGGCCTGCGGGCCTACGTGAGCCGTAAGCGCGGCCGCGGCGTTTTGCTGGAGCTCAAAGACGGCCGCAAACTGCTGATCAAGCCTCAGGATCCCGAAACGTGCCTGAAACCATTACGCTTGCAACTGGAGGAAGACGATGAATAGGGCCGACCGCGCGGTGCTCATAACCGTCGTTCTCAGCTGGCTGCTCTTCGCCGTTTACTATGCCTGGGCAGGTGCCCAGAGCCACTGGTTCTTGGCGTTCAGTGCGGTCTATATGTGGGTCCCGGGCCTGGTGGCGCTGGCGCTGGCCCGCCTCGAGGGGCTGCGTTTGCGTATCTGGGCGCGGCCCAACCGCTGGTGGTTGGTGGCCTGGCTGCTGCCGCTGGCCTTTACGCTACTGGCGGTGGTTGCCAGTCTACCCCTCGACCAGTACGTCGGCCTGGAGCAGGTGCGCAAGCTGGTCGCCGCCCGCTCGGGCGAAGCGGCGGCGGCACTACCCAGCTGGGCCCTCTGGGCTGCTCTGCTGGTGCAGGCGCTCATTGCCGGAGCCAGCGTCAACCTGCTGGCGGCGCTGGGCGAGGAGCTGATGTGGCGCGGCTACCTTTGGGAACGTACCCGCGAACTCGGTTTCTGGCCCGCCTCGCTCTACATCGGCGCGGTCTGGGGTTTGTGGCACGCCCCGCTGGTCTACTTCCTGGGCTACAACTACCCCAACCACCATTTTCTGGGCGTCTTCATGATGGTCATCTTCACGGTGCTGCTGACTCCCTGGATGCTCTTCTTGCGCGACCGCGGCGGGGCGGTCGTGGTGCCGGCCCTATTCCACGGCACCCTCAACGCCGCCGCGCCCCTTTCACTGCTGGTCTTCGCCCGCAAGAGCGACCTGCTGGTGGGCCTGGTGGGTGTCGGCGGCTTCGTGGTGCTGGCGCTGGCCAACCTCTACCTGCGCCGCTGGGTGCCGGCGGAGGCCGGTCCGGGCGGGGCCTGAGCGCTGGAGCCGGGAGCCGACGGACCGCGAAGGCGAACGCCCGGGCCGCCGCTCCTTGATTGTGAAGCGCGACCGCCATAGGCTGAAAGTGGAGGCGAAAATGAATAAGTTGCTGCGCCGCTGGTCGCCGCTGCTGGCCCTGGTTGCCCTGGCCCTTCTTGCCCGGGCGCAGCCGCAAAACGTGCCCTGGCCGGTCGACAGCGCCCAGCAGCAATGGGATTACGGCTTTTGGTTCGAACAAAACGTTCCCCGCTGGCAAACGTTCTTCCCCACCCATTCCGAGTTGCGGGCGCTGGCCGTTTACGTTGACCTCATTGGGGAACCAGGTAAAGTCGTGGCGGAGCTGCAAACTGCGGACGGCAAAACGCTGGCGCTGGTCGCCGGGAAACCCAAGAAATCGGGCTGGTTCTACCTGGCCTTTGATAAAGCGGTCCAGGTTACGCCCGGTAAGTCTTACCGAATCTACATTTGCAGCGACCGCCCCTCGCCGAACCCCAAACAAAGGTTCTTCTGGATGGGCCTCCGGTCCAGCCCGTTCTGCCCCGCCTGCAAAACCGACGTTTCCAGCGGCTGGCCGCATTTTCGCTATGCATTCATCGTTTACGGATCCCGTTAGCGGCTAAGACTGAGGGCAACGGAAATGGGGAACTGCACTAAAGATGGTGCCCCCGTAGTGGCGCTAGTGACGATTGGCCGAGAAGCAGGAACGGTTTGGAACGGGAAGGGGTTTAAGGTTGCCCTTCGCAACAAGCCGTTTCCCAAGGGCGGGGGTCTCATATGCCTTGACCGACTACAGGGTCTTGTCAAAAACCGCTTGGGATTGTACTATGTTGCGTGCCTGGCGCGAGCCGGGCCCTGCTGGGGCATCGTCTAACGGCAGGACGGCGGACTCTGGATCCGTTGGTCGTGGTTCGAATCCACGTGCCCCAGCCAAAAGGCCCCTTCGACTAGCGGTTAGGTCACCGCCCTTTCAAGGCGGCGGCACGGGTTCGAGTCCCGTAGGGGTCACCAAAACGCGCTCGAGCTAACAGGGCCCCATCGTCTAGAGGCCTAGGACGCCGCCCTCTCAAGGCGGTAACGGGGGTTCGAATCCCCCTGGGGTCACCAACCAGCTCGAGCGCGTTTATCATCTCTCAAAAGCGTTTTTTCTACCCCAAGCGGGGTATATACTGCTCTATGGCCCTGGCGGCCGGGGGAGGCGAGGATGGACTTCAAGATTGGCGAACTCGGCGGTTCGGCGCAGCAGGAACAGGAATACGACGTGATAATCATCGGCGGCGGCCCGGCCGGCCTGACCGCGGGCATCTACGCCGGTCGCGGCGGTCTGAAGACGGTGATACTCGAAAAAGGCCTTCCCGGGGGGCAGATATCGCAGACCGACGAGGTGGAGAACTACCCCGGCTTTCCCGAGGGCATCACCGGTCCGGAGCTGGCCAACCGGATGGCCGAACAGGCGCGTAAGTTCGGCGCCGAAGTGGTCATGGACGAGGTGCAGGGGCTGGAAAAGACCGACGACGGTTTTCTGGTCAAGGCCTTCGAGCGCAACTACAAGGGCCGCAGCGTCATAATCGCCACCGGCGCCAACCCCCGCAAGCTGGGCGTTCCCGGCGAAGACAAGTTCTACGGCCGCGGCGTTTCTACCTGCGCCACCTGCGACGGCTTCTTCTACCGCGACAAGGAAGTGGTGGTGGTCGGCGGCGGCGACGCCGCCGTGGAGGAGGGCATCTTCCTCACCAAGTTCGCCAGCAAGGTAACCATCATCCACCGCCGCGACGAGCTGCGGGCCAACAAGGTGGCCCAGGAGCGCGCCTTCGCCAACCCCAAGATCGAGTTCCTCCTGAGCCACGTGGTCACCGAGGTGCTGGGCGATGAGAGCGTTAGCGGCGTGCGCGTCAAGAAACTCAAGACCGGCGAGGAGTACGTCTTTCCCACCGACGGCGTCTTCGTTTTCGTTGGCAGCGTGCCCAACACCGAGTTCTTGAAAGGCGTGGTGGAGCTGCGCCCCGACGGCTACGTGGCCGTCAGCGACGAGATCCACACCTCGGTGCCGGGCGTCTTCGCCGCCGGCGACGTGGCCGACCCGATCTACAAGCAGCTGGCCACCAGCGTCGGGGCCGGCACCCGCGCGGCGATGACCGCCGAAAAGTGGTTGATGGAGCAGGAGGAAGGCGCCTAGGGCGCTTGCAAAAGCGCCGCCGGCTCGGTTAGCCTGGATAAGCCTGGGCGGTTAGCTCAGATGGCTAGAGCACCTGCCTTACAAGCAGGGGGTCGGAGGTTCAAGTCCTCTACCGCCCACCAGACCGCCCCCTTCGGGGGGCTTTTTCTATGGTAGATTGGCTGAGAACATACCAGGGATCACGATGGCGAACGAGCAGAAGACGACCAACGCACTGCAGGTATTGCGCGAGAACCCCCTGTTTGCCCGCCTGCTGCCTGGAGATCTGAAGCTCGTAGCCGAGCTGGCCGGCGTTCGCGAGCTGGCTGCGGGCGAAGCACTCTTTCGCGAGGGAGAACCCGTCGAACACACCTACGTAGTCCTGGACGGACTCCTGCGCGTTTACCAGGTCGGCCCGAAGGGTGGCCGTCAGCTCGTGCTGCACATGGCGGGACCGCCCGAGAGCATCGGCGAGATAGCCGTGCTGAGCGAGCGGCGCTACTACCCGGTAACCGCCGAGGCGGTGCTGCCGAGCCGGGTGGTGCGAGTGCCCAGCGAGGGGATGATGCGCCTCATGGAGGAGCACCCCAGCTTTACCCGGGCGGTGCTGCGGGCCATTTCCGAGCGCCAGTTCGACTTGCTGCTGCTCTTGCGGCGCGTTACTTTCTTCGAGGTGCAGTCGCGCCTGGCCCAGTACCTGCTCGAGCGCCAGGGGCGCGACGGCCCCGGCTTCCCGCTGCCCACCAACCCGGACCTGGCGGCGCAGCTGGGCACGGTCCCGGAGATAGTCAGCCGCACCCTGAGCCGCTTCCAGAAGCAGCGCTGGATACGCCTGGAAGCACGGCGGGTCTGGATAGAAAATGAGGTCGTCTTGATCGCGGTGGCTAAAGGGTGAGCCGGGAAGAGAGGCGTTTTTGGATTGGGGTGGCCTCGCGCGACCACGTGCTGCGGGGCGTTCGAGAAGGCTTTGCCCAGTTGAACCACGGCAAGGCCCGGGCGCTCGAGCGCATGCGCGACGGCGACGGCCTTATCTATTACTCGCCCAAGGAGCGTTTTGGAGAGCGCGAACCCTGCCAGCGCTTCACGGCCATCGGACGGGTTGTCGGTGAGGTGTATCAGGTTGACGTGGGCGGCGGCTTTAGGCCCTACCGCCGCGACGTGCATTACTGGACGGAAGCGCAGGAAACGCCCATCCGCCCGCTTCTGGAAGCGCTCGACTTCATCCAAGACCCCCAGCGCTGGGGCTACGCCTTCCGCTTCGGCCACCTGGAGATTGGCCAGGACGACTTCGAGCGCATCGCCCGCGCCATGCTGGGCAGGGTGCCAGATCTCTAGCCGCAACTTCCCAACCCACCTTTCACAAGGCCCGGGAGGTGGCGGAGCGTAGTGGGCGGTGATTAGGTTGTGGGAGGTGGGTAGGCCGTGGGTGGGCCGTGAATCAGCGCTGAACATTTGGATCATCCAGCGCCCAAAACCCCCACCCCAGCCCTCCCCCAAAGGGAGGGAGCTTTACTGGATACGGATTGCGAGCCGTGGCAGTTTAGTCAGCTACGAACCACAAGCCACGAGCCACTCGCCACATGCCGCTGTTTCGTCATTCCAGCCAAGCGGGCCTTGGCTCACGCGAGCCAGTCCGGACCGGGGTGACCTCCGTCGCTCATGGACGACGCAAGAAACAATGGCGACGACGCAAGGTCCTTACATCGTCCCCAGAAACGTCACTGGTCCCAGCTTTCGCCGGGGAGGCGATAAAGCTCGCGGCGTCGGGTGGAGCGGAAAAACGATTCGAACCCTACGCTGGCGCGGCGGACACGATGAAGGCTGTACGACTTGGGCTCTCGCTGCAGCCATGCAGAGGGGGAAGGCGCTAGACGGGTTCGGTCTGGACGCAAAAGCCCGGAGCCTCCGTGGAGGCCCCGGGTGTAAAAGCCGGGACTTTAGTAGATGTCGTTGGCGGTGTTGTAGACGTTGAACTTGCCGGTCGGGGTGCGTACCCAGTCGCCGGTTATGCGGGCCTTCTCCTGCAGGGTGTAGCTGTCGTAGACGACGATGAAGGACGGCGTGTCCTTGTTGGCCCAGGCGGAAACCCAGAACTCGTTGCCGTCTTTGTTGAACTCGATGTGCACCATGCGGGCGTGGATCTTGCGGGCGCCGGGCACCTCCCAGCAAACCGGCTTCTTCTCGAGGTTATCCTTCTGCCAGGCGCAGAGGGTGGCGTTGGCCTCGGGCGTGGGAGCCACGGTAAAGTCGGCAATCAGCCACGGGCTCTTGGGGTGGGTCTTGATGAAGAGGTTGCCCGGGGAGATTGTCTCGATCATCTTGACCACCTTCCAGGCGTACTGCGGGTGCCCTTCAGGGTCGGTGCCGATGACCGCAATCTTGTTGTCTTTGATGTGGCCGGTGGCCCAGACGGGGCCGTACTTCGGGTGATCCCAGGTGGCGCCGCGGCCCGGGTGGGGTTTGTTACCCACGGGAACGCTGGCCACGAACTCGCCGGTCTTGGCGTCGATGACCACGACCTTCTTGACGGCGTTGGCGGCCACCAGGAAGTAGCGCTTGTCCATCGCCCAGCCGCCGTCGTGGAGGAAGCGCTCGGTGTCGATCATCTTGACGTTGATCGGCTTGCCCTTGAGGTCCATGTGGGAGTAGTCGACCAGCCAGGTCTGGCCGCCTTCCTTGATGTTGAGGATCCACTCGGGGCTGAAATGCGAGCTGACGATCGAGGCCACGCGGTTTTCGCGCAGGAACTCGCCGGTGCTCTTGACGTAGCCCTGGGTGGAGACCATCTTGAGCGGCTCGAGCGTTTCGCCATCCACGATTACGAAGTTGCTCGGCCAGTAGCAGCCGACCACGGCGTACTTGCCCTCGTAGCCTTCGTACTTGCTCGAGTCGATGCTGCGGGCGTCGAGGCACACCTTGGCCGAGGCCACCAGGGTGGGCTCCTTGCTCCAGAGGTCGATCAGCTCGGCGCGACCGTCGCGGCCGATCACGTAGAAGTAGCGGCCGTCCTTGGAGGAGCGCAGGATGTGGGTGGCGTAGCCGGTGGGGAGGATCTTGACCAGTTCCTTGGTGTCGCCGTCAACGATGGCCACCTGACCCATGTCGCGGAGGATGACGCCAAAGTAGTTCTGCCAGTCACGGGTCGTTTCGGGCTTGGTGGGGCGCTTGTCAACGGGAATGTAAACCTTCCAGCTCTTCTTGATATCCGAGAACGTCCAGGCGGGCGGCTCGGGAACCGGTTCGAAGACGAACTTCGACATCAGGTCGATCTCTTCGGGCTTGAGAATGCCCAGCTTGCCCCAGGCGGGCATGCCCCCAAAGCCGTTGGTGATGATGGCCTTCACCGCCGCCGGCGTGAGGCCCTCCTTCTTGAGGTTTTGCGGCTCGAGGTTCTTGCCGGTCGCGCCCTTGCGGAGCACGCCGTGACAGCCGGCGCAGCGTTCGAAGTAAATCTTCTTGGCCTGGTCCATCTGCTGGGGCGTGAGCCCTTGCGCCAGCGCGCCCAACGCACCCAGCGCGAGCACGGCCAACGCTACGAATACCGCTTTACTCCATCGCATCAAACTACCTCCTTTTGCCTCAATAGAGGCGCGTTTCTTGATTTATATAACAACGCATGACGCAGGTGTAGACGTTACTCCAATTGTAACGCCAATCACTAACGCGCGCTGGCTATCTCGGCGGCGGTTATCTTCCCGTAAGAGTTGCCCCAACTGGTGCGCACGTAGCTGATGAGGGCCGCCAGCTGCTCGTCCGACAAACGACCGCCAAAGGCGGGCATGGCGGTGCCCGGCTTACCGTTCAGCACGGTGCCGATTACGTACGAAGCGTCAGCCAGCTTCTCGTTACCTGCCAATGGCGGGAAGACCGCCGCTCCCTCGCCGCTGGCGCCGTGACAGCCGGCGCAGTTGGCGGCGTAAAGAGCGGCGCCGTCGGCGACGCCGGCGGGGCTGGGCGCGGCGGCGGCCACCGAGCGGGCCATCTTGCGCATGTTTACCGGTTGCTCGGCGGCCGGGCTTTCGGCGCGCACGGCGATGAACCAGGAAACGGCCACCACCAGCAGGAAGAGCAGTAGCGGCAGGGCGGCGTAGATGGTGGTGCTGGGCGGGGTGGGGTTCTCACGCTCCACCGGGTCCACCAACTCGACCTGCACCGGCGCCCGCAACGGCGCCTGACTGATGTGGCCGACGAAGACGTGGTCGTCGTGGCTGACGTCGAACACGTACTCGTGGTGGTCGCTGCTGCCGTCGTCGTAGTGGGTGACGACCGTGATCACGTGCTCGCCCTCGCCCAGCGCGGCCGGGTCGAGGCGGACGTCGAACGGCGGCTTGGAAACGACGGCCAGCGGCTCGGCGGCGTCGTCCATAAATACTTCAACACGAACGATATCCATGGTCACCTCCTAGTGGGCGTGCCCTTCGGGCTCGTAGGCGCGGTGGAAGTTGACCACCACCCACCACATCCCCTGGGGAATGAAGAGGTAGGTGGCGGCCGAAAAGAGGATCAGGTTCACCCAGAAGCGGTCGAGGTAGCCCGTGGCCGCCATCCCGACGGCCGCCAGGACCTCGGCGGCGGCAAAAACGTAAGAGAGCTTTACCAGCCAGGGTTTTTCGAAGAGACGGCCCGAGGCGTAGAGCATTGCGTAAAGACCGGCGCTGAGCACGAAGAAGAAGCCGTAGATGATGATTGCCCCCACCATCTGGGCGATCTCGTGGTTGCTAATCATGAGCACCCTCCACGGCGGCCCGCTTGCGGCCGATAGTCAGCAGGTCCCAAACCAGCAGGACGTAACCGAGCAGGAAGAGCATTCCCATCCAGAACCGCCACCAGTGGGTGTTGGCGTACCAGGGGTGGGTGTACGACTGGATGAAGGCGTTCCAGGTGCTGCCCAGCTCGGCGCGCTCGATCATCGTCTGAGCGAAGCCGGAGATGGTGAACGAGGCGACGATGCCGATGATGCCGAAGACCAATAGCCCATAGGCCCAGGTCCAAAGGCGCGAGTTGAGCGGTATCTGGATCCGCTTGCCGAGGTTCTGGACGGCTATGTAGACCAGGGTAAGCACCGTCCCCACGTAGGCGCCGAAGAAGGCGAAGTGGCCGTGCGCCGCCGCCAGCTGGGTGCCGTGGGAGTACATGTTGATCTGCGGCAAAGTCTGCATGAAGCCCCAAACGCCGGCGCCGATGAAGTTGCCGAAGGCCTGAGTGACGGCCCAGAAGAAGGCCGGCCGGTTGACGGTGTTGAGGCGGTGGGCGCCGGCGTCGTAGACCGCGTGGACCACCATCGCCACCAGCGGTAGCGGCTCGAGCGCCGAGAAAAAGCCGCCCAGCCCGATCCAGTACTCGGGGGTACCGATCCAGAAGTAGTGGTGCCCGAGGCCGAGAATGCCGGTGCCAAACACCAGAGCGACCTCCAAGAAGAGCCAGGTCTCGATCAGCTTGCGCGGGGTGCCGAGCAGGTACATCAGGCTCCAGCCCATCACCACCCCGACGAGCACCTCCCAGGTGGCTTCCACCCACAGGTGGACTACCCACCACCAGAGGTACTGGTCCATGGTGACGTTGACGGTGTAGTGCATGCCGGCGGTGTAGAGGGCTCCCAGGGCCACCAGGTCGAAGATGAGGACGCCGAGGATGCCGGTTATGCGGCGCGCCGCCAGGGTGGTGGCTATGACGTTGAAGAGGAATATGGCCACCCAGGCGACGATGGCGAAGTCGGCCCAGCGGGGAGCCTCGACGTACTCCCGCCCCTCGTTGATGAACCAGAGAGTGAATGCGTTACCAGGCCCGACTTGGACCAGCAAGTAGACCAGGATGACCGCCGTCACCCCGGCGACTATCACCCACCAGATGAACTTGGCCAGCTTGATGCCAACCACCTCGCGGCCGGTTTCGATGGGCAAGAACCAGTAGACGCCGCCCATCATCCCCACCAGCAGCCAGACGATCATGGCGTTGAGGTGGAGGGTGCGGTTGGTCATGAAGGAAAGCTTTTGATACAGGAAATTGGGGTCGATGTACTGATAGGCCAGGAGCAGGCCGAAGATGATCTGCGCGCCGAAGAGGGCGACGGCCACCACGAAGTACCAGATGGCCAACTTTTGCGACTCGTAGAGCTCCTTGGGTTGACGGAGTGCGAACACGCTCACGACGTCCCTCCCTTACTTGACCACCCCGAAACGCGGGGGGAAACCGTTGGTGTCGATGGCCGACATCCACTTCAGGAAGGCCACCAGGGCGACGGCCTCCTCATCGGTGAAGTGCAGGTTGGGCATGCGCCGCCTACCCTGCGGGTACTTGTCCGGGTGTTGCAGCCAGGTCTTCATCGCCTCTTCGTGGCTGGCGGCGCCGACCATGCTCATCACCCGCTCTTCCCACCAGGGGTCGAGCCAGGCCCGGGTCAGGTCGGGGGCAAAGTAAGCGCCGTTGCCGAGGATCTGGTGGCACTCCATGCAGTTGCGGCTTTGCAGGGTCATCTTGCCCTTATTGATTAGGGCGTAGGCCTCCTCAGAGCCGTAGACCTTGCCGAAGAAGCCGGTCTTCTCGCCAACGGCCGGCACCTGGCGGCGCTTGGCGGCGTTCCACTCCAGGCCCACCTGGTAGTTGATTACCGTCCAGGGGGGCACCTGACCCTCCCCGGGGCGCACCTTTTCGGTGGTGTCGAAGGTGAGCCAGAGCAGAACGAAGAGCATCACCAGGCTGCTGACCACCGCGGCGTTCCGCCAGAACGTCACCGAGAACCATCCGTAGCCCCGGCTCAGCACCAGGGTGACGACGACGGTCAAAAAGACGGCCGCGACGGCTATCTGAATCCAGCTGTAATCCATACCAACCTCCTCTCATAGGGGCACTACGTACCGTCTGAGTATCCGCTGAGAGGAAGCGGAGCGTCCATGACCTAGGTGGGGGGACATTTGTCCTAGCGAATTGTGCGTGAGGGTTACTTTTCGCCGTCGCGCTCGAGGCGGCGGATCTCTTCGATAAAGCGGTCTACGCTGTCGAACTCGCGGTAGACGCTGGCGAAGCGGATGTAGGCCACCTCGTCCAGCTCGCGCAGGAAGGCCATCGCCCGCTTGCCGATCTCCTCGGTGCTGATCTCGGGGGCGTCTATCTGGTCTTCGAAGCGGTAGGCGAAGCGCTTGAGCTCTTCGGGGTTTACCGGCCGTTTCTCACAGGCCAGCAGCAGGCCACGCAGCAGTTTGTCGGGGTTGAAGGCTTCTTGGGCCCCGGAGCGCTTGGTAACCATCAGCGGCTCCAGCTGCGGGCGTTCGTAGGTGGTAAAGCGGCGGCCGCAGGCGGGGCACTCGCGGCGGCGGCGGATGGCCAGGCCGCCGTCGGAGGGGCGCGAGTCTACCACTCGCGTGTCCTCGGCGCCGCAGTAGGGGCAGTTCATGGCTCAGGGCAGCTCGCTGAGTACGTCGTAGAGGTCGGGCGGTTGGGGCGGCTCGGGCAGGTCCACCCGCACCACCTCGCCGTGCAGACCTTCGGAAACGGTCGAACCCAGGGCCACTACCGCCCGCGCTAGCGGCTGGTCGTACTCCTCGCCGGCGGCCTCACGACTGGGGATGATGCCGTTTACCCGCACCGTTTGCGGGTAGACGTGGCTGGCGCCCTCGATGAGGCCGCGCATGGCGCCGCGCACCGAGGCAACGTGCGGCTCGGTGTTGTTGGCGGGGGGCATGACCACCACCACGAAGCCGCCGCCGGCCAGGTAGCGCAGGCCCTGCTGCAGGGTGTAGAGGCTCGACTTGACGTCGGAGTTGAGGAGCTCGTACCACTCGCTCTCGAGTAGCTCCACGAAGGGCGTCTGACTGACGGTGTGGGTTACGTGGACGATGCCGTCGAGCATGCCGTAGAGCTCTTCTATCTTCTCGAAGGTGGTAGCTACGTCCAGGCCCACCGACATGTCGCCGCGGATGGGGATGGCGGTCCCGCCCAGCTCTTCGACCGCCGAGGCGGCGGCGGTGGCCAGCTCCACGTCGGGATCCACGGTGATTACGGTGGCGCGGTTACGGCCGTAGGCGAGGGCGATGCTGCGCCCAAAACCGCGGCCGGCGCCGGTGATCATGACCACCCGCCCCGCCAAGCCCAGGAGGTCTTCTCGTGACATATCGCTCATTCTCTCACCCCCCCGCTAGTGACGCCAGGTACATGCGTCTCCCCGCGCGGCTTGGGAACGATGGGCGAGTGGGCGCGGGGGTTGAGGCCGCGCCCTTTCTTCTCGTAAAAAGCGCGGATCCGTTCGAAGTCGGCCTCGAGGTCGCCGCTGGGCAGGAACCAGTCGCCCACCCCCACCTCGCGCGTCTCGTAATTGATGTAGCCAAGGGCTATCGGCACGCCCGCCTCGAGGGCCATGTAATAAAAGCCGGTGCGCCAGTAGGGGGCCCGCTTGCGGGTGCCGTCGGGGGCGATCACCACCACGCCGGCCCCGGGACTTTTCAGGTAGTCGGCCATCTGGCCAACGAAGCCGCGGCTGTTCTTGCGGTCAACCGGGATGCCGCCCAGCCAGACCATCACCCGGCCGACGAGCGGTGGAAAGAGCTCCTTTTTGCCAACCCACTTAAAGGGCAGACCCGAGGCCCAACCCCAAAAGAGGGCCGGGAAGAAGTCCCAGTTGGAGGTGTGCGGATAGCCAATGGCCACGAACTTGGGCCGGTCGGGCAGGTTCATGACCGGCTTCCAGCCGCTGAGGCGCAGGAGCCAGTGGCCCAGGCGTTGCAACCAGGTTTTGCGCTCCCTCCTCTTCGCCATGACGATGTTTATACCTTACCGCAATTTGAAAAGTTTGGGAGCATTGCGAGATGCGCTCAGGGGAGCGGGTACGTTCCGGCCGCCGGGAAGGGGGTGCGCGAAAAGAGCTCGTTGGTGCGCACGAAGGCCAGCATGAAGCGGGAGAGGACCGCCATCTGGCTTTTATGGGCCAGCATGGCGGCGTGTTTGCCGGCCTCCTCCTCGGCCTCGAGCGAAAAACGCCGCCAGGCAAGGCCTTTGCCGCGCGGGGGAGGCTCGAGCGCCAGCTGTGGGTGATAGCCCTTGGGTAGGGGCCACTCCAGGCCGCCGTGGACGATCCAGTAGCGCAGCGTACCCATTTGACGCGAATGCCCCGCCACCCGCTGCCCGAAGTACGAGGTTGCCTGGTGGTCGGGGTGGGCGTCGCGGGGCGAGGGCAGCAAGACGCGCGTTGGCCGCACGCGGCTAAAGATGGCCTCCAGGTCTCGTTCCAGGCTTTCACCGGTGTAGGGAGCGCCGGGGTCGAACGCGCCGGGGTAGGCTACTTTGTCCAAGCGGGTAAAGGGAGAGCGGTAGGGAACGTAGAAGTTCTCGAGAAACAAGTGGCGCAGGCCGCGGTCGGGGTAGCCGAGGAAGAATAGGTTGTCGGGCGGCACCCCCAACTTTGCCGCCGCCGCCCGCGCCTCGCGCATTCGCTTTTCGCCGAGGGCGCGCAGGTCATCGGGCCCCGGACGGCGGCCATGCTTGAGCACCAGTTCGTCCATCTCGAAGCCGTCGCCGCTGGTCATCCAAACTATGTAAACCTCGGCGCCCGCGTTCAAGGCGCGGTTGATGAAGCCGCCGCAACAGAGCGTTTCGTCGTCGGGGTGGGGTGAGAGAACCAGTATGTGCTCACCGGCTCGTGGCGGCCTTGCCCCCGGCAGGCGGCCGACGTGCGCCCGGCCCCACCAACCGTACAGGTACTGGGTTATGCCGGGGGCGTTGATCCAAAGCGCCAGCGCCAGCAAGAAGAGGGCCAGGGCGTAGTTGCTGCGGCGGGGCATGCCGCCATCCTAGCAGAGGCTTTGGCGACGGGGGGACGGTAACGCCCCCTGAGCAGGGCGCAAGGCGCTTGGGCGCGGTTTTGTGACGCTCTTGTGACGGTCGCCTATCAGAATGCAAGCTGGGGGTGAACAATGAAAAAGGCGAGCGTACTGCTAACGGCAGTCTTGCTGACGGTGTGGCTGGCCGGTTGCGGCAACAATCCGGGCACCAAAGTGACGGTTCACGTCCAGACCGATAGCGGCGAACGAGCCTTCCCGCAGGCGGTGGCCTACCGGATCGCTGATGGTGAGTGGGCCTGGCTTTCGCCCGATAAGGACGCGAACTACAGTTTCTACGTTCCCCAAGGCAAAGAACGCTACGGCGTAGCCGTGCGCTGCCCCGATACCGGCATGAGCCTGCAACTTGGGGCGCAGGAAGTGAAGGGCCTCGAGCTCACCCTGGACGACGCCACCGACCCGGTCGTCGTCTGCCGGAAAGGGGGCCTGGCCAGCCCGCGGGTATGGGTGACGGCTCAGGTGGACGTTAGCGCGGTGGCCGGCGCAATGGGGTACGAGGTGATTGCGCGGATGGGAGGCAGACCCCGAGGCAATACGTCTGGTACCGACCATCTCCCCTTTAGCCCAGAACCCGACCAGGACGTAATCCTGTTGGCCTACTCGACGGCCAGCATCACCCAGTTCGAACCCGACAAGCTGCTGGCGGGGCGCGTTTTCCGCGGCATCTCGCCCACCGATGGCCTGACGCTGAACCTGCCCCTCACGAGTGGCGACGCCGTGGGTGCGGCTCAGGTGCAGGCGTTACCGCTGCCCGCTGGCTGGTCGGGCGCCTACGGCGTCGGCCTGGTTACCCGCGCGGGGAACGAAGTTCGCACTGCCGATTTGGGCGGCGGCGGCAGAGGCGGCGGACCTTACAAGACGATCTCCGGCTTGGCCGCTGGCGACTACTACACCTTCCGGGCCGGGGGGCATCATTCCACCGGCACGATCGATCTAGCGCTTTCCGACCGCCGCTGGCTGGACGCCGCCGGCGCGGCCGACCTGACGGCCGAGTTTCTCGAGCCCTACCCGGAAGACTACGCCCCCGACACCAGCGGCGAGCTGCTCCGCTACGGCCTCGACTACCCGGGTGGAGCCGACGCCTACGGGTTCTTCGTGGAGGACAGCGGCGGCAAACCGATCAAGGTCTTGGTCAGCAAAGCCTGGCTGGAGGGGGAAAGCTACTACACCATGCCCGACCTGACCGCGGTGCCCGGCTTTGGTGACGTGAACACGAAGGCCACAGACCACACTGGCTGGGAGGCGTGCGCTTACCGCTCGAGCCTGAGCCTGGACGAGCTACTGGCGCTGCCCACCAAAGACCTGGCACCCACCGTAAACCCGGGAGCGCCGCTGGAATTGCGCAGCGCCTGCGCCGGCAATAACTGAATAGGCTCCAATGTGACGCTCTTGTGACGATCTGTTTACAGAATCAAACCGGAGGTGATTTCGTGAGAAATAGGCTTGGACTGCTAGCGGTAATGTTGCTGACGGCGTGGCTGGCCGGCTGCGGCGGCGGCCCGGGCACCAAGGTGACGGTTCACGTCCAAACTGGGCGTGGCGCGCAGGCCTTCCCGCTGGCGGTGGCCTACCGCATCGCGGACGGCGAGTGGGAATGGCTGCCGCCCGACAAGAAAGCAAGCTACGGCTTCTACGTTCCCACGGGCCAAAAGCGCTACGGCGTGGCCGTGCGCTGCGCCATTATGGGGATGATGTCGCTGCCGACGCCCGTCCGCGTCTACGAGCTGACGACCGACGACGCGGCCGACCCGGTAGTGCTCTGCCCGAACGGGGCGCCCCGGCCACCAAGGGTCGGGGTGGCCGTCCACGGCGACGTCAGCGCGGTTACCGGCGCGCAAACCTTCTCGGCCGTCTCGGAAATCGACAGAGACCACTCGAGCAGCAACCAGGAAGACGTCGAACCCGTGATGATAAAGGAGCCCAGTCGCGACCTGCTGCTGCTGGCCTACTCGACGAACGCCTTTCCCTATGGGCCGGCCGACCTGCTGGCGGCGCGCGTGTTCCGCGGGATCGAGCCGGAGGAAGGCCTGGAGCTGAGCCTCTCCCTTACCGACGCCGACGCCGTGGGCGCGGCCCAGGTGGAGCCGGTAACCCTGCCGGCTGGCTGGCCCGCAGGCGACTACCAGGTCGCGCTGCAGACGCAAGGCGGTCGGTTCGATAACTATTACGAGCTTCTGGGACGGGGCACCACCGGCGGCGGGACCTACCGCACCGTTTCCGGGTTGACCGCGGACGACTTTTACGTTTTCCATGCCGACGCCCAGGTCAGCGACCCGGGCGGCACGCGACGGAGCCTGGCGTATTCGCACTGGGTGCCGGCCGCCGGCGCCGGCGACCTAGAGGCCGACCTGCCCGCGGCCTTCGCCGAGAGCTACGCGCCCGACCTGGGCGGCGAGCGGGCGAGCTTCGGGCTGAGCTACCCGGAGGCCGGATCTGCCGTGGCGTTCTCCTTTAGCGTCACCTCGAACGATCACGTCACCACCAAAGCCTGGGTCAGCCCGGCGTGGCTCGCGGGGGCAGCCTCCTACACCATGCCCGACCTGACCGGCGTGCCCGGCTTTAGCAACGCCGTGACCAAGTCGGGCGAGGTCGCTCGGTGGGAAGCCTGCGCCATACAGTCGAGCTCACAACTGGGAGACCTGCTCGCGCGGCCGCACGAGGAAGACCTGTCCCCGACCGTTCACCCCGGGGCCGAACTCGACCTCGAGACCGCCTGCATCTGGAATCATTAGAGCCTTCCCGGGCGGTTTGTGACGCTTTTGTGACGCAGGCTGTCTAGATTGCGGTAGAGGAGGCAGTCATGAAGAAAATTCTCGGCGGGGCCCTTGCGCCCCTATTCATTCTGGCCCTCTTGCTGGCGGCTTGCGGCGGCAACCCCGGCACCAAGGTGACCGTGCGGGCGGATGACATCTCAGGCCAGTCAATGCGGCCACAGGCGGTGGCCTTCCAAGCCGGTAACGGCGAGTGGACCCGGGTCTGGCCCGACAAGAACGGAGACTACACCTTCTACGTTCCCGCCGGCGAGAAGCGCTACGGCGTGGCGGTCAAGTGCTCCGGCATGATGTTGATGGGCGCTTTTGGCAGCGGCGCGACCTACTTCTTGACCACCGACGAGAGCACCTCTCCGCTGCTCCCCTGCTTTAGCGTCGGTCCTCTTGCGCAGGTAGAGGGAACCGCCAACGTCGCCGCCGTAGCCGGTGCCGCAGGCCTGGACGTCGAGGCAAGCATGGGTTCCAATGACAGCGGCACCACCAACATGAGCTACGACGTGGACGTGGCTGAAGGGGCCAATCGCGACCTGGTGCTGCTGGCTTTCAACAACAGCTCTACCAAGGACAGCAGCACCCTCATCGCCGGGCGCATCTTCCGCGGCGTCAACGCGGTGGGGGTGGTGGACAAAGACCTGGCGCTGGCCGCCGGTGATACGGTTACAGACCACAACTTCGCCGCCTTCACGGTGCCGGCCGGCTGGTCGGGCAGTTACGACGTGTCTCTGTACACCGCCGGCGGTGTGGCGGTGGACCACGAAATACTAGGCGACGGTAATGCCTCGGGCGGTACGTACCACGCTTTGCCGGGAACCAGCGCGGACGACATCTACTGGGCCGAGGCCGATGCCTCGAGCGGCAGCGATAACCGGTCAATCACCCGAGCACGCCTCATCCCCGGCGACGCGGCGGGCGACATCAGCCTGGCGCCTACCATAGACCCACTCCCCAGCGGTTACGCGCCCACCACGGCGGTCTTCCCCAGCTTTCCTTTGAGCCACCCTGACGGCGACCTTAGCGGCTACGAATTCATGACCTTCTGGCCCTACACCATCTGGACCTATACCCTCAGCAAGGGCTGGATCGCCGGCCAAACGCAGTTTACGGTGCCCGACCTGACCGGCCTAGTGGGCTTCGAGGACGCCTACCCACGTAAAGGCGAAAAGTATAAATGGTTCGCCTCGGCCTTCAAGGCCAGCGTTTCCATGCAGAGCTTCCTGGAGGCGGGGCACCTGTTCTTCGATATTGGCTTTGGCCTGCCCCGATTGCCGAGCATGACCATTGACGCGGCGCTTACGAGTGGCGATTTCACGACCCCCTAAAGCGCGAAAGACAGAGAGGCCCCCGCCGGGATCCCGGCGGGGGTTGCGCTAGAATACGCTTCGTGCAAAGGCGCTTGTTGGTTTTGTCGTTCGCGTTCCTCGCTATGGCGGCCCTTGCTGGCAGCGCGGAGCTGCTCGCCGGCGGCGAGTTGGCGGCCGCCTGGCGGGTGGGAGTGGCGTCGAACGACCCCATCGAGCTGGCGGCGGCGGCCGAAGCGGCCAGCCTGATGGCGCAGTACCGAGCTGCCAGCGACGACGAGCGGCGGTTCTGGCTCGAGCGCACCGAGCAAGCGGCCCGTCGGCTGATAGAACTTTTTCCAGACGACCCCGAAGGCTACTACCAGCTCGCCCACGCCCAGGCGGAGATGATCCGCTTCGTCGGCATATTTGGCAAGATCGGCTTGGCCAGCGCCATCAAAGAGAACCTCGATGCTTGCCTGAAGCGCGACCCGCGCCACGCCCGCGCGCTGATGGGTCTGGCGTTGTGGAACATGGAATTGGCGCAACGGGGGTTGGGCTGGCTTTACGGGGCCCGCCTCGAGGAGGTGCGGCCGTTGCTGCAAAGGGCGGTGGCGCTCGAGCCCGGGAACATCGAGATCCGCAAGAACTACGGCTTCGCCATGATCAAGCTGCGCGACTGGCCCGCCGCCCGCGCCCAGCTGCAAAAGGCCCTTTCCCTGCCGGCCGTGAGCGCCGTCGACATGTTGCACCAGCAGCGCGCGGCGGAGTTGCTGGAGCATATCCCTTAGAAATACACCGCAGGTGTCCAACATAATAGACCTGTCCTTCACCTATGCAGTCCAGTGCGTGAACTTGGCAAATTCCCTTTCCGCCGCCAATCCCGCAGTTGCTGTCCAAAAGTCATAAAACACGTAGGCATCAAACATTGTTGGGTGTTAAAAATCGACACTGCCCCACTGATATTGGTGCAATAATGGCGTCATGGAAAATTCAACGTCTATTAATTCCGATATTGCGGAAGAAGAAATCAGTTTAGCCGACCTTCTAGAAGTGCTGCGCAAGTATTTGCTGGGTGCGACCATTGTTGCGCTGCTGGCGGGCGCAATAACCTTTTTTGCCAGCTCCCGCGAGCCGAAGGTCTACCGCGCAGCGGCGAAGATCGTCGTCAACTTCGCCGATGGGCGGGGCGGTGCAGAGTTGGACGTTGGCCCGCCACCGCTTGACCTTAGCGCGTATAGAGAAGTGGCGCTGTCGCCCGATATCATCCAACAAGTGCTGGGCAAAGAAGCGGAGGCTAGAGGCCTTTCTGCCCAGATGAAAAACTTTAAAGTCGAAACCGTAGAAGGCAAGTATTCCGGTCTACTGCGTTTGCGAGTAGACGCACTAAATCCAAAAACCGCCGCCGCTGAAGCCAATAAGTGGGCGCACGCGCTGCTTGCGTGGGAGAACAAGCGCGTTCTTGGCAAGATTCAGTCGCAAAAGCGCGCCGTCGCCGCCCAGCTGGCAGCAGTCGAGCACCAGCTTGCCAGCATGAGCGCTCTAGATGATCGCTATACTTCATTGAGTTTGCTCAGAGCTCAGATTCAGAAGAAATACGATCAGCTGGAAATTATTGAGGCGGGAGCACAACCGCGCATGCAGTTATTAGAAACAGCTCATCCGCCAGAGCGGGCAATCAAGCCAAGGCCATTGTTGAACGCCGTGGCTGCTGCGACCATGGCGGGGCTCCTGGTAATAACGTTTGGTTTTTTCAAGGAGGCAGTTTCTCCCTTCGTGCGCAGGTCGGAAGAGGCGGCTGCCGTTACCGACCTGCCAATTCTGGCCGAGTTTCCACGGCTGCCTCCGCGCAGCCGCGCTGAGCTGCCGATGGAGGCAGCCGAGTTTCTCAGGGTGGGCCTCAAGAGGCTTTTATTGCGCGACGAGCCGGCAATTTTGCTGGTAACCAGTTCGGTGGAAGGGGAGGGAAAAACCTCGGTGGCCATAGCCCTAGCGAAGGCCCTGGCTCAAGAAGAGCGCCCAACGTTGCTGGTGGATGCAGACCTACGTCGTCCGGTTCTGGGCAAGCTCTTTGGGTTGGAATCTTCACCTGGCATATTGCGGTCCTTCGCCACTTTGGAGGACGCAGCCGTTGAGGCCGCGCCGAATTTGTACATGGTGCCCTGCCATCATCCGCCCGATGGTCCGGTCGAAGTCTTGGGACGGTATTTTCGCGAATGGATCCGCTATCTATCGGCGGAGAAGCGCTACCGCTATATCGTGGTTGATGGGGCACCGCTGCTGCCGGTGGCCGATACCTTAGCCATTGCCCCATACGCAACGGGCGTGCTTTTGGTGGCCGCCGAGATGATGACCCGCAAGAAGAACCTGCTGCGGTCGGTGCAGCTGCTCAATAGTATTGGGGTGCAACCGCATGGCATGGTGATGAATCGGGTTAGGCAGCCAAGCACGGTCTTCCTGGGCGGTTACAGCAGTCGCCAGTATGGCTACGGCCGCGCACATTCGCGCAGCCAAACCAAGACCTTTGGTTAGCGACCCCCTACAAAGCTGCGTTGGATAAAAATCGCCACCAGACAGGCGGAACCTGGCTGCGTGACCGCACTCTCCAAATCTGTTAAGATACGTTGCTTTATGGAACTCCGCAACATAGCGATAATCGCTCACGTCGACCACGGGAAGACCACCCTGGTAGACGCGATGCTCAAGCAGGCCCACGCCCTGGGGCGCAGTCACGAAGACGATCAGCTAATCATGGACAGCGGCGAGCTCGAGCGCGAACGGGGGATCACCATCCTCGCCAAGAACACCGCCGTGGTCTGGAACGATGTCAAGATCAACATCGTCGACACCCCCGGCCACGCCGACTTCGGCGGTGAGGTGGAGCGGGCGCTCTCGATGGTTGACGGGGTGCTGCTTTTGGTCGACGCCGCCGAGGGCCCCATGCCGCAGACCCGCTTCGTGCTGCAAAAGGCGCTGGCGGCGGGCCTGATTCCCATCGTGGTGCTCAACAAGGTGGACAAGCCCGAGGCCCGGCCCGAGGAGGTGCTGAACGAAACCTTCGACCTAATGGTCGAGCTGGGGGCCACCGACGAGCAGGCCAACTTCCCCTACCTCTACGCCGTCGGCCGCGAGGGCCGGGCCTGGCGCGAGGGCGAAGAGCCGCGCGACCTGACCCCGCTCTTCGAGACGATCCTCGAGCACATTCCCGAGCCGCGGGTGGAGGAAGGGCCCTTCCAGCTGCGGGTGGCCAACCTGGACTACTCCAGCTACCTGGGCAAGATCGCCATCGGCAAGGTGCACCGCGGTAGCGTCAAAAAGGGCGAGACGGTGGTCATCGTCGGCGCCGCCGGCGAGCCGCGCAAGGTCAAGGTGACCGCCGCCTTCACCCACCAGGGCCTCAGCCGTTTGGAGACCACCGAGGTCCTCACCGGCGACATCGTGGCGCTGGCGGGGATGGAGGGGGTGCAGATCGGCGACACCGTCACCCACAAGCTCCACCCCGAGCCGCTGCCGCGCCTGGTCGTCGACGAGCCCACCGTGGCCATCACCCTCACCCCCAACACCTCGCCCTTCGCCGGCCGCGAGGGCAAGTACGTGACCAGCCGCCAGCTGGCCGAGCGGCTCTACCGCGAGCTGGAGACAAACGTGGCGCTGCGCCTGGTCGAGC
>JALVWZ010000005.1 GCA_027023115.1 Thermaceae bacterium | reverse complement strand
CGTCGCCGGCCAGTCGGGGCTCATCGTTTACGCCTCGCCCGACGTGGACGTTACCGATCTGGTCATCCGCGCTCTGTCCGCCAAAAAGTAATCTTTGGCCCGCAAGCCGCCCGCGCCAGCGCGGGCGGCTTCATTTTTCCCGGTAGAATACGGTTCGTGGCCGGTAAGGGTCGTAAGAACAAGAAAGGCCGCGCGCTACTTGGCCGCGGCGACCTGGAAGCGCTGTCGTTGGTGTTGTTGGGGAGCTCCCTCTTTTTAGCGGCGTCGCTCTACCCGGCCTCTCCCCTGTCGGGCGACTGGGGCTCGTGGCTGCGCCGGCGACTCCTCGATTACACCGGCTTCCTGGCCTACCTGACACCGCTACCGCTGGCAGCAGCCGGCGTTTGGTTACTCTTGCAAAAGCCGGTTCGCGGCATTCTGCGCCACACCCTCTTTGGCACCCTCTTCGGCTATGCGCTAATGCCTTACGCCAGCTACCTGGCTCCCAATTACGCCGGTTACTGGGGCAGGTTCGCCGCCTCCTGGCTGTCTGGCAAGCTCGGCAACGCCGGCCTGCTCCTGCCGGCCTTGGCGGCTTGGCTGGTGCTCGACTTGTGGTTGCGCAAGCCGCCGTTTTGGGGGCTTTTGCAAACCCTCAAGCTGGGGTTAAACAGCGGCGCGCGCTTAGTAGCGGCTCTGGGCCGTGCCGGTGCTCAAAAGCGCGACTTTGACGGGCTGCGCCGCGCCGCCAGGCAGATGAAGAACCAGGTGGACGAGCTGGCGACTCAATACCCAGAACACGACCATTTACGCGAGCTGAGTGAAGAACTGACGCGGATCGCACGCAGACCGGCGGCAGCCGATGAAGACACTCTCGAGGCCTACCGCAAGACAATCGCAGACTTTCAAAAGCAACGCGCCGCCGAACTGCTGGCGCGCCTACGCGCCGAAGCCAGCCCCATCATCTCCGATATCGAGGCGTTGAGCCGCCTCCTGGCCAATCCCCTGACCGGCGAAGGGCCCCTGCTTACCGAGCTTGAAGCACGCCGTAAGGCGCTCCTACTGGAGGTCGCCGCCCTGAAAAAACAGTACCTGCGCCTGCAACGCGCATCCAGTCGCGACGCCGAGCGCCTCGAGGCCAACTTCGGCCGCATCGCCGCCGTAGAACGGGCTCTGGCCGGCCGGAAGAGTGACTGGACCAACCTGCACGAGTCTTACGAGGAGGTCGCCAACCGCGCCGAGGCCTGGGAAAGCTGGGTGGCCTGGGCCGAGCGCCAGCCGCAGGATTATCACCCCGCCGCCCTGCTGGTTCTCAAGCAAAACGGCTTGGTTTCCACCCCGCCGCAGGTAGTCGGGGAGCAGGCCGAAACGAAAGAAGCGCCAAGGGACAAAACTCAGCCACCCAAGTCAGCCCCCAAACCCCGTTCCATCCCGCCCAAGACCGTTCCCAGCGCTCCCGGTCTGCCGCCACTGGAGCTGCTCGACCCGCCCGATCCTCAGGACGAAAACGGCGCTCAGCTCGAGGCCGAGGCCGAACGTCGCGCGCAGATAATCAACGAAACCCTCTCCCACTTCAACCTCTCCGCCCGGGTGGTGGCCTGGGCTCGCGGGCCAAGCGTGACCCGCTTCGAGGTGGAACCAGCTCCGGGCGAGAAGATAAGCCGCATCGCCGGCCTTGCCAACGACATCGCCCGGGCTCTGGCGGTCGGATCGGTACGCGTGGAAGCGCCCATTCCCGGTAAGCACGTGATTGGTCTCGAGGTTCCCAACGCCGACCGCGAGCTGGTTCGCTTTTCCGAAGCGCTGACGCACCCCGCCTACCAGCGCAGCAAGGCCCGCCTGCCGCTCATCCTGGGCAAGAGCATCGACGGCGAGATGTGGGTGCGTGACCTGGCGGGCATGCCCCACCTGTTAATCGCCGGCTCTACCGGCTCCGGCAAGTCGGTCTGCGTCAACACCCTGGTGATGAGCCTGCTCTATCGCTACCAGCCGGCCGAATTGCGGCTTTTGATGGTGGACCCGAAGATGGTCGAGCTCACCCCCTACGACGGCATCCCCCACCTGGTGCGCGGGGTGGTCACCAACCCGGCTGACGCCGCCGGCGTACTGCTGGGAGCGGTCGCCCACATGGAACGGCGCTACAAGATGATGAGCCAGGTGGGAGCGCGCAACCTGGAACAGTTCAACGCCAAGATGCGCGAGTTGGGCGAGCCCGAGCTACCGATGCTTGTCATCGTCATCGACGAGCTGGCCGACCTGATGATCACCAGCCCCAAGGAGGTGGAACAGGCCATCCTGCGCCTGGCCCAGATGGCGCGGGCCACCGGCATGCACCTGATCCTGGCCACCCAGCGCCCCAGCGTGGACATCCTGACCAGCCTTATCAAGGTCAACATTCCCGCCCGCATTGCCTTTGCCGTTTCCAGCAGCCACGACTCGCGCACCATCCTCGACAGTACCGGCGCCGAACGCCTCATTGGCCAGGGCGACATGCTCTTCCACCAGCCGGGCTTGGCCAAGCCGGTGCGCCTGCAGGGGCCCTTCCTCTCCGACCGCGAGATCCGCCGCGTTACCGACTTCCTGCGCGAACAGGAGTTCGCCGACGCCTTCGGCGAGGCCTACGGCGCCGACTTTGACGGCCCCTTGGCGCTGGGGGTCAATACCAATGCCATCCAGGGCGAGCTGCCGCTCGACTTTTCCGACCCCTACCTGAAGCGGGCCGCCGAGATAGTGGTGGAGGAAGGGCAGGCCTCGGTAAGCCGCCTACAACGCCGCCTCTCGGTGGGTCACGCCCGCGCTGGCAAGCTGATGGACCTGCTCGAGGCAATGGGCATCGTCGGCCCCCACCAGGGCTCCAAACCACGTGAGGTGCTGATAACCCCCGACCAACTCGAAGAATACTTTGGTTAGTATTAACCTCCCTTAATCCCCCATTCACCGCTGCGGCGAGGGGGCAGTAATAGCGTGGGTCTTGAGGAGGCCTTATGTACACAGGCAAGTTCACCCCCGAAGATGCGGCCCACCTGCTCAGGCGCGCCGCCGCTCGCGGCAACCGCAGCGAGGCCGAGGCCCTGGCAGAAATGGGCTTGGCCGCCGCCGTTGATCATTTGCTGGCCGAACCGGCTTCTCCCCCCGAGCCACGCTTCGAAACCGGGGAGAAGCCAAACCGCGCCAAAGAACACCGCGCCCTGGCCGCCGCCTGGATTGACCACTGGCTCAGCACCCCCACGCCTGCGGCCGAGCGGTTGGTTCTCTTTTGGAGCGGTCATTTTACCAGCGAAATTCGCAAGGTCAAGATCGGCAGGTTGATGTGGGAGCAGCAACGAACCCTGCGACGGCTGGGCCCGGGCAGATTCCCCGACCTGTTGAACGCCATCGCCCGCGATCCGGCAATGCTCATCTACCTGGACAACGCCAAGAGCAAAAAGAAACACCCCAACGAAAACTGGGCTCGCGAGCTGATGGAACTCTTCACCCTGGGTGAGGGCCATTATAGCGAGGCCGACGTCAAGGCCGCCGCCCGCGCCTTTACCGGCTGGTCGATTACCCCGCCGCGCCTGGCGCGCCAGAAAGGCCGTCCTGTCGAGTTCGTATTCCGGCGCGCCTGGCACGACGACAGCCCCAAGAAATACCTGGGCCGCACCATCGAAGGCGGCGAGGACGTGCTGACTATCCTTAGCGAACATCCCCAAACCTATCGCCGTCTGGCTGGCAAACTGCTGCGCTTCTACCTTGCCCCGGAACCGGACGAAGCGCTCATCCAGCGCGCCGCCGAAGTGTACCGGCTCGAGGGCGGCTACGGCTTTCTGCGCTGGCTGTTCACCCACGAGGCCTTCTATGCGCCCGCGGCGCGCTTTGCCCTGGTCAAGTCGCCGCTGGAATACCTGGTGGGGCTACTCTACGTCGGCAAACAGCCGGAGCGCCGCCCGCTGACGCGCTACTTCCTCGGCACCGGCCAGATACCCTTCCAGCCACCCGGAGTGGACGGCTGGCCCTCAGGCCAGGCCTGGCTTGGCGACGCCGCTTTACTGATGCGCCTCAACGCATTGCCACTTTTGATCACCGAGGAAAGCGACCTTGCGGTCTTCGCCGGCGGCGGCGACGCTTACGCCGCGGTCCTACCCGCCGCGCAGATGCTTTAAGGAGGTTGACATGAACCGTCGTATTTTCGTGCAACGAATGCTGGCTACGCTGGCCGTGGGCGGCGTAGCCCCCTCGCTCCTGGCGCGCACCGCCCGCGCCGCCGCCGGCGGCGAGAAGATTTTGGTGGTCCTGCAGCTCACCGGCGGCAACGACGCCCTCAACACCCTGGTGCCGTTCCGCGAACGCGCCTACCGCAGCGTTCGCCCCAACCTGGCCGTCGACCCCGCCAAGGTTCTCGACATTGGCGGGGGTCTGGGCCTGCACCCCTCACTCAAGCCGCTTATGCCGCTTTGGGAGCGCGGTCGCCTGGCACTGATTCCCGCCGTCGGTTATCCCAACCCCAGTCGCAGCCACTTCGTCTCGATGGCAGTTTGGCACAGCGCCGACCCCGAGCGAAAGACCGCCAGCGGCTGGCTGGGGCGTTGGCTCGACGACAAGGAAGACCCCTTCTGCGCGGTGGACCTGGACCTGAGCGCGCCGCTGGCGCTGCACGGCCGGAAGATGGAGGGAGTGGCCGTCGGGAGCCTCGAGAGCTTCAAGCTGCGCCTGCCGCAGCCGGCCCTGAAGCGTTTCGAGAAAGGACTGGAGGCAGCCTATGACGGCCCCCTGCAGGCCACTCGTGACGCAATGGCGCGGCTACTGGCGGATACCCACAGAGTCCAGGGGCTGCGCCCCTACCAGCCCGCCGTCGAATACCCCAAGGGCAGCTTTGGCAACTCGCTGCGCGACGTGGCGCGGATGATCGCCGGCGGCCTGGGCGCCAACGTCTACTACGTGACCATCGGCGGGTTCGACACTCACGCCGATCAACTGCGTCGCCAGCCGCTGCTGTTGGAAGAGCTGGCAACGGGATTGAGCGCTTTTTCCCAAGACCTAAAGGCCCTTGGTCGCGAAGACGACGTTTTGATACTGGGCTTTAGCGAGTTCGGTAGGCGAGTTGCCGAGAACGCCTCCGGAGGCACCGACCATGGCAAGGGCGGCCTGATGTTCGCCATCGGCCCAAAGGCCGGTGGCTTGAAGGGGCCGGGGTACAACCTGGACCAGCTCGACGGCGGCGACCTGCGGTATCAGGTGGACTTTCGCAGCGTCTACGCCGGAGCCGCGGCTTTCATTGGCGCTTCGCCCGAGCGCCTTTTCCCTGAGCCGCAACCACCCCTCAAGCTATTTGGCTAAACGCGGCTGCGGTAGGATGGGCCTACCGTGCGTTTCCACGTCCGCTACTGCTACCTCCCGCGCC
>JALVWZ010000004.1 GCA_027023115.1 Thermaceae bacterium | reverse complement strand
CTTTTGCACGTCGGCGGCAGCCCCGAGGCTCTCAGCATGATCGAAAAGCAGGGGCTGACCACCTTCGACGGCCTCTACGACCCGCTCTTCAAGCGCGACCGCAGCCGCCGGCCGCCGCACAACACCTATGTCGAAGGCAAAGACGTGCGTCGCCAGATGAGCCGTCTGCACCTGGAAAACGTCCGCACCCTGCGCGGCAAGGCCTACCGCCCGCCCAAGGACGCGCCCCCCGGCGAGCGGGTGGAGGTGCGTTATGCGCCCGACTACGCCAGCTCCTTCCACTACGTTGGCAAGGGTTACGTCTGGTTCCGCAACGGCCACCGCACCGACGTGCAGGTGACCGCGGTGGTGGTGTTGCGCGTGGGCGCCGAGGTGGTGGACAAGGTCGGCCGATTGCGACTCGACCTCTCCAAGGGCCACGGCGCGCTTTACCTCGAGGGCAAGCGTGTTCCCGTCATCTGGCGCTTTGATGGTTCCCTGCTGCTCAGCGACGAACACGGCAACCCCATAGACCTGACCCCGTACAAGACTTGGTTCTTCTGGGTGCCACCCTGGGGCAAGGTGCTCTAGCGCCCCGGAAGCGTTACCATGAGGCATGCTGGCTGAGCGCTCCTACGGCATTCTGCTGCATCCGACCTCGTTTCCCGGACCCTATCCAATCGGAAACCTGGGCGGCGAAGCGCGCCGCTTCCTCGGTTGGCTCGAGCGCGCCGGTTCGTCCTGGTGGCAGGTGTTGCCGCTGGGCCCCACCGGCTTTGGCGACTCTCCTTACCAGTCTTTTTCGGCCTTCGCCGGTAACCCCTACCTGATAGACCCCGAGGCCCTGATCGCCGCGGGCTGGTTGTCACGAGACGAGGCTCGGGCGGAGGGCGGCGGCGAGGGGGTGGACTACGGCCTGGTCTACCGCTGGGCCTGGCCCATGCTCGAGCGCGCCTACGCTGGTTTCCGGGCTCGCGCTGGCGAATCGCAGCGGCGGGAGCTGGCCGGGTTCGCCCAGGCCGAGTCATACTGGCTCGACGACTACGCCCTCTTCATGGCCATCAAAGAGGAACACGGCGGCGCGCCCTGGTGGGAATGGCCGCGCCCGCTGCGATTGCGTGAAGAAAGCGTTCTGGCAGAGGCGCGCGCGCGGCTTGGTGAGCGGGTGGAGTTCCACCGCTGGACGCAGTGGCTCTTCTTCGGGCAGTGGCTCGATCTGCTGGACGAGGCGCACCGCTGCGGGCAGCGAGTCATCGGCGACATGCCCATCTTCGTGGCCTACGATTCGGCCGACGTCTGGTCGCGCCCCGAGCTATTCCAGCTGGACGACGAACGCCGTCCCCTCTTCGTGGCCGGCGTGCCGCCCGACTACTTCAGCCCCACTGGCCAGCTCTGGGGTAACCCGCTCTACGACTGGGACGAGCTGCGGCGGCGCGACTTTGACTGGTGGCTGGCCCGAATCCGCCACGCCCTGCGCTTGGCCGATCTGGTGAGGATAGACCACTTTCGCGGCTTCGAGGCCTACTGGGCGGTGCCCGCCGGCGCGCCGACGGCCGAGCACGGAACCTGGCGCAAGGCCCCTGGGGATGAGCTCTTCGAGCGCGTCCGCCGCGAGCTGGGCGCGGTGCCGATTATCGCCGAGGACCTGGGCCTGATAACTCCCGAGGTGGAGGCGCTGCGCGACCGTTTCGACCTACCGGGAATGAAGGTCTTGCAGTTCGCCTTCACCGGGCCCGACAACCCATTTCTGCCGCACAACTACCCCCAGTCGGGCAACTGCCTGGTTTACACCGGCACCCACGACAACGACACTACCAAAGGCTGGTGCCAAACCGCCTCCGCCAGTGAGCTGGAGTTCATGCGCTCTTACCTGCGCGAGCAAGGAATAGCCTTTTCGGACTGCGACGACGCCCCCTGGGCGCTGATCGAACTGGCCCTGAAGAGCCGCTGCCGGCTGGCGGTGTTTCCGCTACAGGACGTATTGGGGCTGGGCAGCGAGGCGCGGATGAACTATCCCTCGCGCCCCACCGGCAACTGGGCCTGGCGCTACCGCGAAGGCGACCTCAGCGAAGGCCTGGCCGCCAAGCTGCGCGGGCTGGCTGAGCGCTACGGGCGCCTCAAACGCGAATGACGACGCGGGCGTCGGCTTCCATTAGGTGAATCGTGTCTATGAAGCGCACGACGTGGGTCTTGTGACCCATGGCCACGGTGTGGGTGCGGGCGCCGCCGCCGAAGAAGCGGACGCCCTCGAGAATGTCACCGTCGGTAATGCCGGTCGCGGCAAAGACTATCTCGTTGCCCGGAGCCAAGTCCTCGGTCTTGTAAACCCGGTTTTCGTCGCCGCCCATTTCGCGTAGGCGGCGTAGCTGTTCTTCGTCTTCCGGCAAAAAGCGCGCCTGGATCTCGGCGCCGAGGCACTTCAGCGCCGCCGCCGCCAGAACGCCCTCGGGCGCACCGCCCGAACCCATGACCGCGTGGACACCGGTGCCGCGGATGGCCGCCGCCAAGGCGGCGATCACGTCGCCATCGCCAATCAGCTTGACGCGGGCGCCGGCGCGGCGGATCTCGCTGATCAGCTTTTCGTGGCGGGGCCGGTCGAGCACGACTATGACCAGGTCCTCGACATTGCGCTGCATGGACATGGCGATGGCCTTCAGGTTGGCGGCCACCGGCCAGTCGAGGTCTACCTTGCCGGCTGCCGGCGGGGCCACGATAAGCTTTTCCATGTACATGTCTGGGGCGTGGAAGAGCCCGCCCTTCTCGCTGATGGCGATGACGGTGACCGAGTTGGGCAACCCCTTGGCGGTAATGTTGGTGCCCTCCACCGGATCGACGGCAATGTCCACCTCGATGCCGCCCTTTCCCAGGCGTTCACCGATGTAGAGCATGGGCGCTTCGTCCATCTCGCCTTCACCGATCACGACGGTGCCGCTAATCTCCATCTTGTTCAGCTGTTCGCGCATGGCCTCGGTGCCGGCGAGGTCCACTGCGTGCTTGTCGCCCTTGCCCGAAAGACGACTGGCCGCCAAAGCGGCCTGTTCGGTAACGCGGACGATCTCGAGAACCAGCTTGTTCTCAATGCTCATATCTCTAGCCTAGCAAAAGGTATGGGCGTTGGATGTGCTCTAGGTCACGTTCTATTTGGGTTGGTGCCGCTCATTTAGCACCCGCGCCAGGTCGGCGGGGCTCATCTCCCGCTCGGCCAGCACCAGCAGCAGGTGGAAAAGCAGGTCGCTGGCTTCCCAGGCCAGCTCGTCGGTGCCGGGGTTCTTGGCGGCGATGATCACCTCGCCCGCTTCTTCGCCGATCTTCTTGAGAACCCGGTCCAGCCCGGCGGCGTGCATCTTGGCGACGTAAGAGCCTGCGGGCATTTCCTGCAGGCGTTTTTGGATGGTGCGCCATACCTGCTCCAGTACCCAGCCGAGGGGAGGCTCGGCCTCGGGGGTGACCGGGTTGAAAAAACAGCTGCGGGCGCCGGTGTGACAGGCGGGGCCGTGGGGGATTACCCGGTAGAGAACCGCGTCGGCGTCGCAGTCGAGGCGCATTTCCACCAGGTCCTGGACGTTGCCCGAGGTCTCGCCCTTCTTCCAGAGCTCGTTGCGGCTGCGCGAGTAGAGGTGGGTCTGGCCGGTCTCGAGGGTCTTTTCCAGCGCTTCGCGATTGGCCCAGGCCAGGGTGAGCACCTCGCCCGACAGGGCGTCTTGGATGATGACCGGCACCAGGCCGCGCTCGTCGAAAACTACGTCGTCCAGGTTCATGACACGTCCTCCCTCATCGCCAGCCCGCGTTCGGCCAAGTAGCGCTTGAGCGCGGGAATGGGAATCTCGCCAAAGTGAAACACGCTCGCCGCCAGGGCCGCGTCGGCCCCGGCCTTTTCGAATACCTCGGCAAAGTGGGCCATTTCGCCGGCTCCGCCGGAGGCAATGACCGGTATCGAGACCGCTTCGCCGACCGCCCTGGTCAGCTCGATGTCGTAACCGGCCTTGGTGCCGTCGGCGTCCATGCTGGTTAGCAGGATCTCACCCGCTCCCAGCTGCTGGCCGCGGCGGGCCCAGGTCACCGCGTCGAGCCCGGTCGGCTTGCGGCCGCCGGCAACGTAGACCTCCCAGTTGGCCGGCCCTTTGCGCTTGGCGTCAATCGCCAAGACCACCGCCTGGGAACCAAAGTGGTCGGCCAGTTCGCTGATCAGCTCGGGTCGCGCCACCGCCGCCGAGTTGACGCTCACCTTGTCGGCTCCGGCCAGAAGCAGCGCGCGGGCGTCTTCCAAAGTACGCACCCCGCCCCCGACGGTGAAGGGCATGAAGACCCGTTCGGCGACCTGGCGCACCATTTCCAGCACCAGCGGGCGGTTTTCGTGGGTGGCGGTGATGTCGAGGAAGACCAGTTCGTCGGCGCCGCTGGCGTCGTAGGCGACGGCCGCTTCCACCGGGTCGCCGGCGTCTACCAGGTTGACGAAGTTGACGCCCTTGACGACGCGGCCCTGGTGAACGTCGAGGCAGGGGATGATGCGACGAGCAAGCACGAGGCTGATTCTACCAAAGACGGCGAACGCCAAAGGCGTCCAGAGCGCGGTCTTTGCTGATGACGCTCAGGCTCTCGAGCCGGGCCTGAGCGGCCAGGATACGGTCGAAGGGGTCTTTGTGAGCTACTTCGAAGCTGCCGGCTAGAAGAGCGTGGCTGCTGGTGACGGGTATTTCTCCTGCGCCGAGGCGGGCCAGACTGCCCAGGTAATCGATGATTAGCGGCTCGGCGTGAGGTAGTTTGCCGAGGCGGTATTTGGTGGCTATCTCCCGGGCCGATGCGCTGGAGGCGTATAGGACCGAAAGGGGGTCGTTGATGACGGCGAAGGCTCGCGCAGACAGCAAGTGCGGCCTGGCTACGGCGTAGAGAAGGGCGTGCGTGTCGAGCAGGTAACGGCCGCTCATCATTCATCATCTTCGCCGTACCAGGCGGCGAGCTCTTCTTCGGGTAACGGTTCGAAGAAGCTATCGGGAATGTCGAAGTCAAGAAAACCCAGCTCGCGACGTTGCGGCTTCTCCGGCACCAGCCGGGCGAGCGGCTTGCCCCGTTTGGCGATGATTACCTCTTCGCCGCGCAGAGCCGCTTCCAGCAGCTCCGAGAGCTTGGCCTTGGCCTCGGCAACGTTGACGACCTTCGCCATGCTGCCAGCCTAACATGGTCAAGTAGACATGGTCAAGTAGCTGAGAACCTCGACGTGGTGGGTGTAGGGGAAGAAATCGTAGGGCCTGACGAACTCGAGCCCGTACCCCCGTTCGCTCAACCGGGCCACGTCGCGGGCCCAGGTAGCCGGGTCGCAGGCGACGTAGACGATCTTTTTCGGCTTCATCTCCAGTAGCGCCGCCAGCGTTTCCCGCGCCAGACC
>JALVWZ010000003.1 GCA_027023115.1 Thermaceae bacterium | reverse complement strand
TGAGCGGCTCGGTCACCGCCATCACCCGCGGCGCGATGGGGTTGAGGTCGTCGCGAACGGCCCACTCCAAAAGGGCGATGTCGACGGTGCGGTCGGTGCGGCTGATGCCCACCTTGCGGGCAAAGGCAATGAGCGCCTGGGGGCGCACCCCACGCCGGCGCAGGCCCGCCAGCGTGGGCAGGCGCGGGTCGTCCCAGCCCTCCACCAAGCCGCGTTCGACCAGCTGGATCAGCTTGCGCTTGCTGACCACGGTGTACTCGAGGCTGCGGCGGCCAAACTCGATCTGCTTCGGCCGCGGCCACTCGGGCAGGTCGCACTTGCCGGCCAGGTTCTCCACCAGCCAGTCGTAGACCGCGCGGTTGTCGATGAACTCCGACGAACACAGCGAGTGGGTCACGCCCTCGAGGTAGTCGGAAAGCGGGTGGGCAAAGTCGTACATCGGGTAGACCTGCCAGCGGTCGCCGGTGCGGTAGTGCTCCGCCTTGAGGATGCGGTAGAGGATGGGGTCGCGCAGCTTCATGTTGGCCGCGCTCATGTCGATCTTGGCCCTGAGCACGTGCGTCCCCTCCGCAAACTCCCCGGCCGCCATGCGCCGGAAGAGGTCCAGGTTCTCCTCTACCGGGCGGTCGCGGTAGGGACTGGGCCGGCCGGGTTCGTGGGCGGTGCCCCGGTAGGCGCGGATCTCTTCTTCGCTGAGCGAGTCCACGTAGGCCTTGCCCTCCTTGATGAGCTGCTCGGCCATTTCGTAGAGGCGCTCGTAGTAGTCGGAGGCAAAGTAGAAGTGCTCGCCCCAGTCCCAGCCCAGCCAGGCCATGTCGCGCTTGATGGCCTCGACGTAACGCATTTCTTCGGTGAGCGGGTTGGTGTCGTCCATGCGCAGGTGGCAGCGCCCCCGGTAGTCGCGGGCTATGCCGCAGTCGATGAAGCTGGCGATGGCGTGACCGATGTGGGGAAAGCCGTTGGGCTCGGGCGGAAAGCGGGTGACTATCGTCTCATACTTTCCGGACCGAAGGTCTTCGTCGATGATCTCGGTAATGAAGTTGGGCGGAACCAGACGCTCGGAGTCCGGGGGAATGCGCGAAACGGACATAGGCTTATGTTACCGGCTCCCCCGCTAACCAGACCGCGGGTTTGCGAAACGAGCTAGGCGAATCCGGCTGGCGTCTCTACCGCAGCCGCTAGACGTCGGGGCTCCTCCAGTAACGGTCGTTACCCGGCCGGACAAAGACTTTTAACAAACCACGGGGCGGCCAAAGCCGCCCCGTGCACATCCAAACTTATAGTTACCCGCACTTGGAGTAGCCGCAGACCTCACAGGTGGCGCAACCTTCTTCGATCTTCAAAGGAGCGCCGCACTCGGGGCAAACGGCTACGCTGTTGCCCGGCGTCACGCTGACCTTGACGCGCGGCTGCTGCGCCGCCGGGGTAGCCGCGCCGGCTTCCTCCACCCCTTCGGGGAACTGGGGGATGGACTCGAGCGCCACCGCTATCAGGTCGGCCTTGCTGGCCACGAAGCGCTTGTGGTAGTTGCCGTAGAGCCCGCCGTTGATACCCCGCAGCGTCTTGACAATGGCCTCGGGCGGCACGCCGTGCTGCAGGGCAATGCTCACCACCCGCCCCAGCGCCTCGCTGTCGGCGTTGGCCTCGTCGCCGGCCTTGCCGGAGGTGATGATTACCTCGATGGGGTGGCCGCCGGCCATGTTGACCGTTACCAGGTAGGAGTGGCGCGAGCCTTCCGAGCTGGTCAGCTTGACCATGTCGGTAAAGCCGAACAGTCGCGCCGGCCGCTCGTAGACCTTGCCCGGCTTGTCGGCCGGCTTGTCGGACGCCGTGGCGGCGGTTTGTGGAATGGGGGCGTTTTCGCTTTCTTCCTCCTCCTTCTTGACCGAGAGGACCTGGAACTCGCGGCTGCCGTCGCGGTAGACGGTCACCCCCTTGCAGCCGGTCTTGTAGGCCTCGGAGTAGGCCGCCTCCACGTCGGCCACGCTGGCCTCGTTGGGCAGGTTGATGGTCTTGGAAAGCGAGTTGCCAACGTAGGCCTCGGCGTCGAAGGCGCGCTGCACCACGCCCTGCATGCGCACGTGATCGAGCGGGCTGACGTCGTGAGCGCACTTGAAGACGGCGCGGATCGACTCGGGCACCATCTCCAGCCCCTGCACCGAGCCGTGGTTGTCCTGGATGGCCTCCACCAGCCGCTCCCAATCCCAGCCGCCGTCTTTCTCCCAGTCGGGGTGGGGCTGGTGCTGCTCCATGAGCTCCTGGAAGAGGGGATGGATCAGTGGCTTGTACTCGCCGCCGATGCGCCGCCAAACGAATGGGCTGAACACCGGCTCGATGCCGCTGGAAGCGCCCATCAGCATGCTGGTGGTACCGGTGGGAGCCACGGTGAGCACCGCCACGTTACGGCGCGGCCGGATGCCCATCTTGGTGAAGTATTCGGATTCCTCGGCGTAAAGCGGGAAGACGCCGCGCTCCGCCCCCAGCGCCTCCGAGGCCAGGAGAGCCTCTTCGCGCATGGCGTCCATGATCTTCCAGACCTGTTCGCGGGCGGCTTCGGAGTCGTAAGGCAGACCGAGCTTGATGAGGGCGTCGGCCAACCCCATCACGCCCAGGCCCAAACGGCGCAGCTTCTGGCTGACCTGGCGGTTGTCTTCAAGAGCGAACACGTTCACGTCGAGCACGTTGTCCAAAAAGCGAATCGCCGTGCGCACGTCACGCCGGAACTCCGCAAAGTCGAACTCGCCATCAGCCACGTAGGCCGCCAGGTTGAGCGCGCCCAGGTCGCAGGGCTCGCCCACCGTCAGGGGAATCTCGCCACAGGGGTTGGTGGCGCGAATCCGCCAGCGCTCGCCCAGCCCCTTGAGCGCCGACTTGTCGTTGACCCGGTCTATGAAGATCAGCCCCGGCTCACCGGTGGCCCAGGCGTGCCAGGCCACTTCGTGCCAGAGCCAGCGCGCCGGCACGCCGCCCTCGAAGACCGGCACCGGCCGGGCGCCGTCGGCCGCCAGCTCCAGCTCCGGCCACTCGCCGGTAAAGGGCCCTTCGATTGGTTGCAGGTAGTACTTGCCCGGCACCGGCCGCAGCTCCACCGGCCAGAGCTCGTTTTTCTCGATGGCCGCCACGAAGGCGTCGGTCGCCAGGATGGATATGTTGAAGGTGGATATGTCACCCTCGGCGGCTTCGCGGTCGAGGTCCTTGGCGGTCAAGAAGTCGAGCACGTCGGGATGGGCCACGTCTATGGTGGCCATGCCCGCGCCGCGGCGGGTGCCGCCCTGCCGCACCACCCGCAGCACCGGCGCGTAGACGTAGCGCAGGGTATTGACCGGGCCCGAGTCGGGACCGCCGCGGTTGGCCCACTCGATGAAGTTGTCGTAGATCTCCAGCAGGTAGCTGACGGGGCCGCTGGCGGTGCCGCCGGAACTCTTTACCTCGGCGCCTTCGGGACGCAGCGAGCTGAAGTCTACCCGCGGCTCCTCGCCGGTGAGCGCCAGCCGCGCCGCCTCCGCGGCGGCGTCCATGATGCCGCCCATGTCATCGGCAACGACGATGACGTCTTCGGGCCGCGCCGGTACGGTCAGCACCCCGTGGCGGCGGGCCAGGGCGGTTAGCTCGGGGCCCAGTTTGCCGTAGATGACCCGGGTCCAGTTGCGCACCGGGTGCGGCACCTTGTCGCCGTCGGGGTTGTTGGAGGGGCGCATCAGACCGCGGATGAAGTCTTCCACGTCGGGGTGGTTGGCGTCCATGTAAGCTATGCCGCGCACGACGCCAACGGGTTTTTCGTGATAAACGTAGGGGTCGAGGTTCACGCCGTTGCCGCCGCCAACCTTGGTCACCAGCGCCAGCTTGCGGGCCACCTCCATGATGCCCTCGAAGCTGGCGGGCGGGTTGGCCGTAGCCCCTTGCACGAAACAGTTGAGGACGTTGCCGTGAGCAGTCCCCGCGCCGGCCAGCACGCGCCCGCCCGGGCAAAAGCGCTTGCTGGCCATCAGCTCGTAGAAGCTGTCGGCCCACTGACCGCGCGTTTCCGCGCTCTCCGGCCCGGCCACCCAGTCGGCTACGCGGCGAAAGATACCGAAGACGTCGCCGTCCCCCGGTTGCATGTACTGGCGTTCCGCAATGGCTTTGGCGTGATCGTCGAAAATGGTTGCCTTCATGATGAACCTCTCCCCCGGATAACGAATAAAGCCTTTGTTTTTAACACCGATTTAACACAACATCTGGTTGTGCACGAACCTCAATATACCACTCGTTGGGGGTAGCGGGTAGCGGAAACGCACACCCGCTAGTTGCGCCGCCAAACCTCGAGGTTCATCCCCGCCAGATCGAAGCCGCCTAGGCCGCCGGCGTCGCAGCTCAGGGTTCCGCCGTAGAGCCGCCCCCGCCACTCCCCTTCACCGCGGCAGGGAAGTCGCAGCCGCCAGGGCTCCGTCGCGGCGTTGACGGTCACCAGAACGTCACTTCCGCGCGCAAAGGCCACCCGGTTGCCAGCAGCCATTACCTGCTCGAAAGCAGCGCCTTCCAGCGGCAGTTCGGCACGCACGCGCGAAATCGCCTGCACCCGCCGCCGGATCTCCTCGTTCCAGGCCGTCCGGTCGTCCCAGGGAAAGGCGCGGCGGTTGTCGGGGTCGTGCCCGCCGGGCAGTCCGATTTCCTCGCCGTAGTAGACGTTGGGCGCCCCAGGCAGAGTAAAGAGCAGCTCCAGCGCCAGCGCCGCGCGGGAAGCGTCACCGCGCATCATCGTTAGCAGCCGGGGCGTGTCGTGGCTGGTAAGCATGTTTAGCTGCAGGCGGTTCACCTCGTCCGGATAGGCGCCGAGGATCTTTTCCGTCCAGTCCAGCCAGCCGCCGCCGTCCAGGTTGGGCAGCTCGCCCAGACCGCTTTGCGCCGCCAGCGCCCGGTCGAGCTCGGTGGAGCCGACGAAGCCAAGAACCCCCCGGCCCAAAGGGTAGTTCATCACCGCGTCGAAAGGGCCTCGGGGAACCGTCCAGTCGGGAGCCGGGTGCCAGATCTCGCCGACGATGTAGGCCTCCGGGTTGGCGTTCTTGACGCGCTCGCGGAAGGCCGCCCAAAACTCCATGTCCTTTATCTCCTCGGGCACGTCCAGCCGCCAGCCATCGGCGCCAAAACGGATCCAGTACTCGGCCACCGTTAGCAGGTAGTCGCGCACTGCCGGGGTTTCGATCCGCAGCTTGGGCAGCTCCGGGTTATCCCACCAAGCGGCGTAATTGGGCTTGCCCCCATAGGCGCGCAGGGGAAAACCCTTGACGTAGTACCAGTCGCGGTAGGGGCTGGCGGGGCCGTTCTCGAGCAGGTGGTTGAAAGCGAAGAACCCGCGGCCGCTATGGTTGAACACGCCGTCCAAAATCACCTTCATGCCC
>JALVWZ010000002.1 GCA_027023115.1 Thermaceae bacterium | reverse complement strand
CGTGGACGGTTTTCTGGTACTAGGTTCCACCGGTGAGGCGGTCACCCTGGCGCCCGACGAGCGCGAGCGCCTGCTGGCCGGCATAAAGTCCAAGAAGCCCCTCTGGGTCGGCGTCGGCGACGAATCGCTACCGCTGGCGCGCCGTCACGCCGAAGCGGCGCTGGCGGCCGGCGCCGACTACCTGCTAACGATGTCGCCGCGCTTCTATGACCGGGCGATGACGCCCGCCGCCTTCCGCGATTACTACCACGGGCTGGCCGAGCTGGGTGAGGTCTGGATCTATCACGTGCCGGTCTTTACCAAAATCGAGTTCCCCGTCGAGATAGTCAAGACGCTAGCCGAACACCCCAACATCACCGGCATGAAAGACTCTTCCGGCGACGTCAACCGGCTGATGTACTACCGCGCTCACGTGCCCGACTTCACCGTCTTTAGCGGCAACGGCCTGAACCTGGCGGCCGCCGCCGCCAGCGGCGCCAAGGGGGCCATCCTGGCGGTGGGCAACGTGGCCCCACGACTGTTTGCTGCAGTTTTCAACCAGCAGGTCGGCGAAGGCCGGGTGGACGATCACCTGGCCGCCCTGGCCTACGACACCGCCGCCCTCTACGGCAAGGGCGGCGCCACCCTCATAAAGCAGTCGCTGCGTCACCTGGGTCTTCCCGTCGGCTACCCGCGGCCACCCTACCAGCCCGAAAGCCCCTACTGGCCCGATGCGGTAAAATTGCTTGAAAAACTGCAAGAAGAGGGGTGGTTACTGTGAGCAGCAAAAAACCGTGGCTGGCGGCTCTGGGCCTGGTCTTACTGCTGGCGCTCTCGGCCTGCCTGCCGCGAATGCAGCAGCCGGCGCCGCCGCAGGCGCAGGTGCAGAACTTTCAGCTCGTCAGCCTCGATCCCTTCACGGGTCGCGCCGACTTCCAGCTCGACCTAAAGATCAGCAACCCCAATTCATTCGACCTGCCCCTGCTGGAAAGCACCCTCACCCTCTACTTCGACGACGCCTCCATTCCGTTCGACCTGCCGGAGATGACCATTCGGGCCGCCGGTTTCGAGGTGGTGCCGACGCGCATCAGCGTGCCGCTGGCAGAAGCGACCGCCAGCCTGGCCAAGCTGCTGCACGGCGGTCCGGTGCGGATTCGCATCAACGGCCGTAGCAAGGCGAACCTGGGGCCGCTGCCGATCAACATTGGTCCTTACACGCTGCTCGATCAAACGGTCCGCCTCGACCTGAACTTTGCGTTGCCGACCTTCAAGCTGCTGCCCGAGCAGAGCAGTCTTTCGCTGAGCGGCGGCACCCTCGAGGTGGCGGTGGCCTTCCAGGTGACCAACCCCAATCCCCTGGGCTTTTATCTGCGCGGTCCGGCAGCCTTGGTCATCGGCGGCCGCCAGGTGGCCAGCGCCGGTCTGGATGTACCGCTCAGACCCCGCCAGAGCAGCAACGGCCGGCTGGTTTTCCGCGTCGGTCTGAGCGAAGTTCCGGGGGCGGCGGCGGGCCTGGTAGCCGGCCTGCAATTGGAGGTTCGCGGCGGACTCAAAGCGGAAATACCGGGTCTTTGGCAGCAGGGGTTGGAGCTCTTGATGGGAGGCCGCGTCCGCTAGCGTGGCGATACCATTCGAGCGGCTGGGCTGGTTGTTCGCGCGCTGGGGAGAGCGGGTCTACCCCGGCTGGTCGCGGCCGCTGCTGGCCGAGTGGCTGCACGGTTTGCCGCCTGGAGCGCGGGTTTTGGACCTTGGCGGCGGCACCGGTGTGCTGAGCTCCTGGGCGCTGGCCGAACGCCCCGAGCTGGAATACGTGGTGGTGGACCGGGCGGCGGGGATGCTGGCCCACGCCCCCGGCCCCGTCAGGACGCTGGTGGCCGACGCTCACGAACTGCCGCTGCAAAACGCCAGCGTGGACGGGGTGATGCTTGGCGAAGCGCTGCACCACTTCGCCTACAGCGAGCGCGCCCTGGCCGAGGTGGCGCGGGTTCTCAGGCCCGGCGGCGGCCTCTGGGTCTACGACTTCGACCCCGCCGCCGGCATTGGCCGCTGGGTCTACTGGGGCGAGCGGTTGGCCGGTGAGCCGGCAAACTTCTATCACCCGCAAGACCTGGCCGCCGAGCTGGAAAACCTGGGATTCGGACATCCGCGAACTGATAGCCGCCGCGGGCGCTACGTGCTCCGGGCTACTCGTTCAGTTTGAAGGCCGCCGGCAGAAGCTCGCCGATGGTAAAGCGCAGCTCTTCGCCGGCGTCGTTGCTGCAGATTATTGGCGTATCGGGTGCGGCGAACTCGCTGATTACCTGACGGCAGGCGCCGCAGGGGGTAGCCGGCGGGCTGGAGGTGGAGTGGATCAGCACCATGGCTATCTCGCGGTCACCGCCGGTGACCATCGCCCCCACCGCCACCTGCTCGGCGCAGCGGGAGAGGGGGTAGGCGGCGTTCTCGACGTTGACGCCAACGTACTGGCGGCCGCTCTTGGCGACCACCACCGCGCTTACCCTGAAGCCGGAGTAGGGAGCGTAGGCGTTTTGCAGGTGCTCGGCGGCGAGTATGCGGATGTCGCTACGTAGTTTGGGCATCGTCGGGCTCCTCGTTAAGCGTCGGCGGTCGCGGTCGTGACCGGCACGGCGCGGACCATGTCTATCTTACGCTCGTCGCCAGACTCGATGACGAAGCGGTAGCCGCCAAAGTCGAGCTCCTCGCCGGCCTTGGGAATGTAACCGAAGCTCTCGTAAAGAAAGCCGGAGAGGGTTTCGTACTCGCCCTCCGGCAGCTCTACGCCCAAAGCCTCAGACACGTCATCGAGCGGCGTCTGGGCGTCTATCAGATAGCTGCCGTCTTCCTGGGGCTGGATGGGCTGCTCCTCTTCTACGTCGGTCTCGTCGTAGATCTCGCCGACGATCTCCTCGATGATGTCTTCGAGGGTAACCAGTCCCGAGGTGCCGCCGAACTCGTCTACTACGATCGCCATGTGAACCTTGCGCTTGCGGATCTCCAGGAGCAGGTTCCAAACCGGCATTGATTCGGGAACGAAGAAGGGCGGTTGGGAGATGCTCATCACGGTCAGGCGGTCGAGCATTTCCGGGGTCTCGACGTAGTTGAGCAGGCTCTTGGCGTAGGCGATGCCAACGATCTGGTCGATGCTCTCTTTGTAGACCGGTATCCGCGAAAAGCGGCACTCGCGCTCGAGACGAACGAAGTCGCGCAGGCTGGCGCTGTTTTCTACGGCCACCATGTCCACCCGGGGGACCATGATCTCGCGTACCTGCGTCTCTTCCAGCTCGAGCACGCCCTGGATCATGTCTTCTTCGGCTTCTTCGATGGCGCCGCTGGCCTCGGCCCCGGCCAGGAGCAACTTGAGCTCGTCTTCGGTCACGAGCGGCTGCTCGCGCGGTTCCAGGTGGAGCGCCCGTAGGATTAGCAGCGAAGCCCAGGTGAAAAAGCGGCCGATGGGGTAGAGGAGCACCGAGAGCCAGTAGACCGGCACCACCACGAGGCGGGCCAGCCGTTCGGCGTTGTGAACGGCGATGGATTTGGGGGTAATCTCGCCAAAGAAGAGCACCAGGAAGGTCGTCAGGCCGGTGGCGTAGGCCACGCCGGTGGAGCCCCAGGCACGGATAGCCAGATTGGTGACGATGGCGGAGGCCGCGACGTTGACCAGGTTGTTGCCTACAAGGATGGTGGTCAAAAAGCGGGTAACGTCTTTTTGTAACAGGGCGAAGGGGCCGCGGCCGCCGTCGCGTTCGGCCAGCTCGCGCACCTTCCAGGGCCAGAGGGTGGTAATGGCCGTTTCCGAAGCCGAAAAGAACGCAGAAAAGGCAAAGAAGAGTACCAGCAACAACACTTCGCCCGAGGAGATTCCCGCATTGCTGCCTTGCGACTGGGCCAGGGCAAAACCAAAGAGTAGGGGGGCTAAGAGGCTGAGGCTACGACTGGGAGGTCGGTCCATAGTGCTCATGAGATTTTACCATACGCGCGCAACTTATCGAGTAAAGGCGGCCCGAAGAGTAGCAAACCGACCACCAACGACACCGCCGCCGCCAGCAAAACCGCCGCTGCTGCGGTGTCCTTGGCGGCTTTGACGTGTGGATTCGGTTCGGGCGAGACCAGGTCGCAAAGCGCCTCGACGGCGGTATTGACCAGCTCCAGGCCCAAAACCAGCGCCGTCAATAGCAGCACCGGCAGCCAGTCCACCGCCAGCCACCAGCAGGCCAGCAGCGCCAGCAGGCCAATCAAGACTTCGACGCGGAAGTTCGGCTGGCTGCGCCAGGCGTGCAGCAGACCCTGCCCGGCGAAAACGAAGGCGCGGGCGATACGTTTCATAGCTCCAGGATGCGCTGCTGCACCCGCTCGAAGCCGCGCCAGTCGGCGGCGCTTTGGTGGTCGTGGCCCAGCAGGTGCCAAAGCGCGTGAGCGGCCAGCAGCAGCACCTCGTCTTCCAGCGAGTGCCCGGCCGCGGTTGCCTGGCGGGCGGCGCTGTCGAGGCTGATCCAAATGTCGCCGAGGTGCGGCGGTACGAATGGGTCGCCCGGCTCATAGGTGGGAAAGCTGAGTACGTCGGTGGCGGCGTCCTCGCCCCAGTGCTTGAGCTTGAGGCGGCGGATCATCCGGTCGGAGCAGAGAACGACGGTAACCTCCTTGTCGCCCACGCCCAGCTCCGCCATCAGCGCCGCCAGCGCCTTGCGCAGGCGCGGCCGCAGCCCGCGCGGCGGCTTCTTGCGGGCGATTATCTCAATCGTCGCCACTGCCCTCCTCCTCGGCCCGCTGTTTTTCGATCTGCGCCTGTTCGTAAGCCTTGATGATGCGGGCCACCAGGGGGTGCCGCACGACGTCCGACTCCTTGAAGTAGACGAAGCTGATGCCCTCGATGCCCTGCAGAATCTTTTGCGCCGCCAGCAGGCCGCTGTGCTTGCTGGCGGGCAGGTCAATCTGGGTTATGTCGCCGGTGACTACCACCTTGGAGTTGAAGCCCATGCGGGTGAGGAACATCTTCATCTGCTCGGCGGTGGCGTTTTGCGCCTCGTCGAGGATGATGAAGGCGTCGTTGAGGGTGCGGCCGCGCATGAACGCCAGCGGCGCTACCTCGATGATGCCCGACTCGAGATACTGCTCGAAGCGTTCGGCGTCGATCATCTCGAAGAGGGCGTCGTAGAGCGGCCGCAGGTAGGGATCCACCTTGGCCTGGATGTCGCCCGGTAGAAAGCCGAGTCGTTCGCCGGCCTCGACCGCCGGCCGGGTGAGGATGATGCGCTTGTACTTCTTGCTCTTGAAGCCGGCCACGGCCATGGCCACCGCCAAGTAGGTTTTGCCGGTGCCGGCGGGGCCGATGCCGAAGACGATGTCGTCGCGAGCTATCGCTTCGACATAGCGCCGCTGCCCGGGCGTCTTGGGACGCAGCTTGCCGGGCAGGCGGAAGGCGCCCAGGCGGGCGCTGGTTTCTT
>JALVWZ010000001.1 GCA_027023115.1 Thermaceae bacterium | reverse complement strand
TGGGCTGCCGCAGGGCGTAACCGACCCCGCGCACCGTGCGCAGGTGGCCAAAGGCCCCGGCGTCGCGCAGCTTGGCGCGCAGGTTGGCAACGTGCACGTCGACCACGTTGGAGCCGCTTTCCAGCGGCCGGCCCCAAACCCGTTTCTCTATCTCGTCGCGGCTGAAGACCCGCCCCGGCCGGCTCGAGAGCAGCTCCAGCAGGGCGAACTCCTTGGGGCTCAAGGGTACGTCGCGGTCAGCGTAGCGCACCCGCCGCCCCTCCACGTCTATCTGCAGCTCGCCAATGCGGCGCACCTCCCCGCCCTCGGCCTTGCGGAATTGAACCTGAATCCGAGCCAGCAGCTCGGCGGGGTGGAAGGGCTTGGTCAGGTAGTCGTCAGCGCCACCCAGGAGGAGCTGCACCTTTCGCTCCACCGCGTCGGTGGCGGTCAGGACGATAATCGGCACGTCGCCGTGCTGTTTGATGCGGCGGGCTATTTCGGCCCCGTCGATGTCGGGCAGACCCAGGTCGAGGATCACCAGCTGCGGCGGATCCTGGCGCAGCTTGACCAGCCCTTCCATGCCGCCGGACGCCCACTCCACCGCGTAACCCGCCTCGGCCAGCTCTGCCTGCAGGAGCCGGGCGATCTCCGGATCGTCTTCGATCAGGAGGATGCACTTGGTTTCGTCTTTGTCCTTCTCCGCCACGAACACCCCCTAACGCCCGGCCGGCGCCGGAGCGCCGTCGAACAGCCGCCCGCGCGGCCAGCGCAGGTGGTATATCTTGACGAACGCCTGCCTGACGCTGATGTACCCACCCGGTACGTCTATGAAAACGTCGCCGTCCAGGTAGCGCCCCTGGTAGGCGTGCAGCGCCCGGCCGGCGCGTACTATCAGGCGTACCCGCCGCCCCTGCGGAATTGGCAGCGGCTTGGCCTGCAGCCGCAACACCCCGTGCTCCACCCGCCAGGAGAGGTAGACCGTGCGCAACCCCGCCGAGACGATGCGAATCTCGGCGCCGTCGGGCAGCGCCGGCAGGCCCGGCAACGGGGCCAGAACGAGCAGGGCGCTGAGAATGAGGCCTAACATATGTACATGCTAGCGCCTCGAGGGGTGGTTTGCAGTGTGGAGCTCCTTAAGGGATGCTTAATGAAGGGAAGGTGGATATGGTGGTGCGAACAAAGATATGCGGCATGGCCCGCGCCGAGGACCTGCGCCGTGCCGAAGAGCTGGGGGTCTGGGCGGTTGGCTTCGTCTTTGCGCCCTCCAAGAGACAGGTCACCCCGGAGCAGGCCGCCCGCCTCGGCCGGGCTTTGGGGCCGTTCGTGAGCCGCGTGGGCGTGTTCGTGAACGCCCCTCCCGCGGAGGTCTTGCAAACGGTGCGCACCGCCCGCCTCTCAGCGGTGCAACTCCACGGCGAGGAACCGCCCGAGTGGGCCGAAGAGGTTGCCGCCCGGGTGCCGGTAATCAAGGCGGTTCGCCTCAGCGGCCCGGCCGATCCGGCCTGGCTCGACTATCCGGCCAGCGCCTTGCTGGTAGACGGGGCCGTGCCCGGCAGCGGCAAACCCTACGACCCCGCCTGGCTCGAGCCGCTCTGGCGGCACCCGCGTCTGATAGTCGCCGGCGGCCTCACGCCGGAGCGCTTGCCCGAGTTGTTCGCCTACGGCTGCCCCTACGCAGTGGACGTTTCCAGCGGTGTCGAAGAGGCCCCCGGGCGCAAGAGCGCCGAGCTGATGGCCGCTTTCCTGCGCGCCGCGAGCTCCTGTGGATAACTTGTGGATATAAATGTGGAAACTCAGTTTATGCCGCGACCATCGGCTTTTTCGCGATTATGCAACGTGTGGATAAATGCATATTTTCAACGGCCGAAAAGCCCGTTTCTCATCGCACGTAAACTGAAGCGGAACCTTATCGCTAATACATCGCAATAGCATAAAGCCGTTTCGGCCCGCCGGTCGCGCATTTACAGGCAGATTAGAATATTTTTGGTATGCATGGTAATGCCAACCACACGTAACCGCCCCGGACCATGGCCGACCTTGGGGCAGAGCCTGCTCGAGCGGTCAATTGTGGCCCGAGCGGCCATTCGCGGCCAAGGCGCTGGCTGCTTTCCTGGCCGAATCGGACTCAGCCGCCGCCAACGTTCCGAAAAACAGGCCGAACACCCCTTCTGCAAGGCAATAATCCATCAACCGGCTCGCGTTTTCTCCGCTTGGCCGGCCCCGGTGTATTCGAGGCCTGGGAAAGAAGCGGACGCCAGCGCCGGCGGCAGCGAGGTTCTAGGAGCTAGCGCCCTGCCTTGCAGAGAATTTTCACCACCAGGCCAAGCGCCCACGCGGCGACGGTCGGGGCTCCGCGCGCTTCGTCGCTATGTGCCAAAGACAAACCTGACCTTGCGCACCCGAGCGGCGGTTGGTTATCCTAAGCCGAAAATATGTTTAGTAGTGTACATATGTTCACTACGGCCGGGCAAGGTCCGGCGCAAAGGAGGGGAACGTGGACGCCCTCAACGAGAGCGCAGTAAAGGAATATCTGAAACAAAAGGGTTTGGCCGGGCGGCTGGGCGGCGATCCGGAGAGCTGGCAGGTCCAGCCCATTACCGAAGGCAACGTCAACCTGCTGTTTCGGGTCACAAGCCCGCAGACCGGCCGGTCGCTGATCGTCAAGCAGGCTCTGCCCTACGCCTGGCGCTACCCCGACTTCAAGATGCCGACCGATCGGCTCAAGGTGGAGCACGCGGTGCTCGAGGTCGCCGCCGAGCACGCCCCCGAGCAGGTGCCCGAGGTCTACTTCTTCGACGCGGACGACGCGGTGATGGTAATGGAAGATCTGAACCGCCACCGCGAGATGCGCGCCGCCCTGCGCGAGGGGGTGCGCTTTCCGCGGGCCGCCGGGCACATGGGCCGCTACATGGCGCGGACGCTGTTTTACACCTCCGACCTCTACCTGCCCTCGGGCGAGAAGAAGCGCTGGGCGGCGGAGCTGGTAAACCCGGTGCTGCGCAAGGTGCAGGAAGACCTGGTCTTTACCCAGCCCTTCAAGGAACACCCCAACAACAAATACTCGGCGCCGCTGGAGCCGCTGGTGCGCGAGATATACGCCGACGACGCGCTGCATGCCGAAGTCCACGAGCTCAAGGAACGCTACATGACCCAGGCCCAGGCGCTGATTCACAACGACCTGCACACCGGCTCCATCCTGGCGAACGAGGAGGAGACCAAGGTGGTGGACCCCGAGTTCGCCTTCTTCGGGCCCATGGGCCACGACCTGGGCACCTACCTGGGCAACCTGGCGCTGGCCTACGCCGCCTACGAGGCCCACGCCCCGAACGAAGAGGAAAAACGGGCCTTCCGGGGGTGGCTGCTGGAGAGCATGGCCCAAACCTGGCGCGTCTTCGAGCGCGAGTTCCAGGAAGCCTGGGAGCAAGACGTCCAGCGTGAGGAGTGGTATTCGGACCGCTACCGCGAGCGCTACCTGCAGCGGCTTTTGCGGGACGCCGCCGGGTTTGGCGCGGCCGAGATGTACCGCCGCCTGATCGGTATGGCCCACGTCTCGGACTTCTGGAGCATCGAAGACGAGCTTGAGCGGGCGCGGGCCGAGAGCATCGGCCTCGAGATCGCCCGCGGCTGGCTGCTGGAGCGCGAGGGCTTTTCCAGCGAGAAGGACCTTACCGAGCGGGTGGCCGCGGCGCGGGTAAGCCCGCTGCTCGATTAGAGGAGGAAAGATGACAGACAACGACTGGCAAGCAGAAACCAAGCGCGTTGCCGAGGGCATTCGCCGCCGCGTCACCGAGTTCACCCTGAAAAACGGCGGCGGCTACCTGAGCCAGGCGTGCAGCAGCGCCGACATTTTGGCCACCCTCTACACCAAGGTGATGAACCTGGGGCCCGCGGTGGCCCCGCCGGTGCCGCCGCCGTTTCGGGGGGTGCCCCGGGCGGGGAATAAGGAATACACAACCGGCGCTGGTTACAACGGCCCCAAGCGCCCCGAACTGGACCGCTTCTTCATCAGCCCGGTGCACTACGCCCTGGTCCTCTACGCCACCCTGGTCGAGACCGGGCGGATGGCCGAGGAGGGCCTGGAGATGTTCAACCAAGACGGCGGCACGGTGGAGATGATCGGCGCCGAGCACTCCCCTGGTCACGAGCTGATGGCCGGCTCGCTGGGGCAGGCGCTGAGCCAGGTGATCGGGATCGCCCTGGCCAGAAGGGAACGCGGCGAGAGCGGGCGGAACTTCGTCTTCATGTCCGACGGCGAGTTCATGATCGGCCAGACCTGGGAAGCGGTCGAGACCCTGGCGTTTTACAAGCTCGACAGCGTCATCGCCTACATCGACGCCAACGGCCAGTCGGCCGACGGGCGCATCGACGAGGTGATGCGGATCGAGCCGCTCAAGGAACGCCTCGAGGCCTTCGGGGCGGTGGCGGTGGAGGTGGACGGGCACGACGCGGAGGCGCTCGAGGCCGCCGCCCGCACCCCTCACGAGGGCAAGGCGCTCTTTGTCATCGCCCGCACCAACCCCTACTGCGGGGTCGAGGTGCTTTCGGAGCGGGCGCCCAAGTTCCACTACATTCGCTTTACCAAGCCGGAAGAAAAGGAAGCGCTCGAGCGTTTCTACGTGCGCAAGTGGGGAGGTAAGGAGTGAAGCTCGAAGCCCAGGTCCACCAAAAGAACCTGGTCAAGTGGGCGGCGGACAAACCCGAGGTGGTGGTCTTCTCCGCCGACCTGACCAGCTCCACCGAGGTCCGCCTCTTCGCCGAGACCTACCCCGAGCGCTTTTTTTCGTTCGGGATGACCGAGCAGAACATGATGTCGGCCGCCGGGGGCATGGCCCGCGAGGGCTTTACCCCCTGGGTGCACACCTTCGCGGTCTTCCTCTACCGCCGCGCCCTCGACCAGGTGCAGATGTCGGTCGCCTACCCCAACCTGCGGGTGCGGATCGTCGGCTTTTTGCCCGGGATCACCACCCCCGGCGGGGCCACCCACCAGGCCATCGAGGACGTGGCCATCATGCGGGCGGTGCCCAACATGACCGTGCTCGAGACCGGCGACGCCACCGACGTGGAAACCGTGCTCGACGTGGCCCAGGCGGTGGACGGCCCGGTCTACATCCGCATGCTGCGGGGCCAGATCCCCCGGCTCTTCACCGAACCACTGCAGCTCGGCCGGGTCCGCCACCTGAAGAAGGGAACCGACCTGGCCCTCTTCACCGCCGGCATCACCACCGAAGAGGCAATGCGGGCCACCGAGGTGCTGGAGAAGAAGGGCGTCTCGATCACCCACCTGCACGTCACCACCCACAAGCCCTTCGACGATCCGGCGGTGCTCGAGGCCATAGAGAACGCCCGCTACGGAGCGATCACCTTCGAAAATCACACCACCGTCGGCGGCCTGGGCAGCGAGGTGGCCGAGGTCATGGCCGAAGCCGGGGTGGGGAAGAA